>DAISWT010000034.1:0-4911 GCA_036826235.1 Acidobacteriota bacterium
GGGCTCGGCGCGCGGCATCGCCGCCTGTCGCCGCCGCATCGCCTCCAGGATGCGATCGTTGACCCCGGCCTGCCGCAGCTCCTGCTGCATTTCGATCGACAGGTCGAAGTCGACGGGGCGCGAGTCGATGGCCGCGACGATCTGCTTCTCGGCCGTACCGGTCATCACCATCCGGACCACGTCTTCATTGGTCAGAGGAGAGGGCCCGGCGGGTCGGGCCGCCGCGCCGCCGCACAGGGCCACGGCGCCGCCCAGCGCCGCGACCAGGACCGCGACCCTGCCCGGCGCCGCGCCCGCCCGCAGAGCCGCGGTCCGCGGCGGGTCCGGACTCGACCTGTCGTCCTCGATCATGCGCCGTCCATCTGGAGCAGGATCGTTTCGGCCGCCTCGAGCGGGTCGTCGGCCTTGACGATCGGCCGGCCGACCACGAGATAATCGGCGCCCGCCTCCAGGGCGATCTTCGGCGTGAGGGTGCGGGACTGGTCGTCCTGCTCGCTGCCCTCGGGCCGGATGCCCGGCGTGACGATCAGCAGGTCGCGCCCGCAGGCCTCGCGGATGAGGCGAGCCTCCCGGGGCGAGGAGACCACGCCGTCGAGACCGGCGCTCTTGCCCATCTCCGCCAGCGCGACCACCTGGTCCTCGACCGAGCGGCCAACGCCGAGTTGCTCAAGATCGTCCGTGGTGAGGCTGGTGAGGACCGTAACACCCAGGACTTTCGGCCGCGGCACGCGGTAGACCTGACAATGCGCCTCCAGCTCGTCCACGGCGCGTCGCGCCATCATCGAGCCGCCTGAGAGATGCACGGTGAACATGCCGACGCCGAGCCGGGCCGCGGCGACCGCGGAGCGCGCCACCGTGTTCGGGATGTCGTGAAACTTCAGGTCGAGGAAGACCTGGCCGCCCTTCTCGAGGATCTCGCGCACCAGCGGAGGGCCGCAGGTCGTGAACAGCTCCATCCCGATCTTGAAGCGCTGCACCTTCGGGCGGAGCGCCGCCACCAGGGAGAGCGCGTTCTCGCGCGAGCCGACGTCCAGAGCCACGATGAGTCGTTCCGAAGGCTGCATCGCCGAAATGTTTGCAGAACTCGCCTTGCTTTGCAAGAAGCGCGCCGTGCGCGCCGAGAGGAAGGCCGCAGCGCCGCTCGCCTCATGCTCGCTCGCGCGGCACGACCCGAGCCTTCCCGCGCGCATGGCGCGGCTCGAAATCGGCGCGCGGCGCTGCGGCCTTCCTCTCGGGCTCCGGACCCCGGGACGCGGGCCCTTCTTGACCGGCAGGGGAGGTGGGCCGATAATCCTTGGCCATGACGCGGGGAGCGCGAACTCTGATGCTGATCGCCGGTGGGATCGCGCTGGCCGGCGCGGCGCTGGGGGCGTACGCCCTGAAGCGCAGGCCAGCGGGCGATCCGGACGTCAAGATCATCGCCCACGGCGAGAGGATCGACCTGGCGCCGCACGCCGTGCCCGGCAAGTACACGGTGTTCGACTTCTACGCGGTCTGGTGTCCTCCCTGCCGCGCGCTGAGCCCGGCGCTCGAAAAGCTGGCGGCGCGCAACCGGCAGACGCTGGCGATCCGCAAAGTCGACATTGTCGACTGGACGATGCCGGTCGCGGAACAGCACGGTATCCAGGAGCTGCCCTACCTGGTGTTGTTCGACAAGGAAGGTCACGAGCTGGCCGCGGGCGAGAAGGTGTTCGACGAGCTCGTCAGGCTGTTCGGCGACGCCGGCCTCGAGCTCGGGCGCGCCACCGAAAAGCCGCCCGCCGGCGCGATGTGAGCCGCCTCCCGGCGGCGGCGCAGCGCGGAGCGCGCTTCAGCCCGCGCAGGGCGCCGGCGGGGCGCCGTGCGGAAACTGCAGGGTGCCGGTGAGCTCGCGCACGGCGCGGATCCTTTCCCGCCGGCACCAGGCGTCGATGTCCCGCACCATCCGCACCGAGGCGGTCGGGTCGAAGAAGTTCGCGGTCCCGACCTGGACGGCGGCGCTGCCGGCGACCATGAACTCCAGGGCGTCCTCCGCGCCGCTGATTCCTCCCATCCCCATGATCGGCAGGCCGACCTCGCGGTAGACGCGCTGCACCATGTAGAGCGCCAGCGGCTTGATGGCGGGGCCGGACAGCCCGCCGACGGCGTTGTCGAGAACCGGGCGGCGCGCTCTGAGATCGACGGCCATCCCGAGGAACGTGTTCACGAGCGACAGCATGTCGGCGCCGCCGTCGCGCGCGGCGCGGCCCGCCACGGCAATGTCGGTGATGTTCGGCGTCAGCTTGACGATGAGGGGCAGGCCCGGCGCGGCACGGCGCACCGCGCCGACCACCTCCCTGATCACCGGCGGCGAGACGCCGAACGCGATGCCGCCCTTCTCGGTGTTCGGGCAGGAGAGGTTGAGTTCGATCGCCTGCAGGTCCGGCGCGCCGTTGAGTCGCCGCGCGACCGCGACGTACTCCTCCCGCGTTTCCCCGAATACGTTGGCGATGACCGCCGTGCCGCAGCCGCGCAGCGCCGGGAGCTTTTCATCCAGGAACGCGTCGACCCCCACGTTCGCCAGGCCGATAGCGTTCAGCATGCCGGACGGCGTCTCGCACGTGCGGGGAGGGGCGTTGCCACGGCGCGGCAGAAGGGACAGGCCCTTGGTCACGAAGCCGCCGAGGTCGGCGAGCTTGAGATAGGGGAGGAACTCCGTGCCGTAGCCGAACGTCCCGCTCGCGGCGACGATCGGGTTTTTCAGACTCAGGGGACCGAGCCGCACCGACAGGTCGGTGGCCCCGCCCCGCGACCGCTTCACAGCATCACCTCTCCGGCGCGGAACACGGGGCCCTCGGTGCAGACGCGCCGGAACATCGGGCCCTGGTCGTCGCCGGGGCAGCGCACCACGCAGCCGAGACAGACCCCGATACCGCACGGCATCTGGGACTCGAGGGCGAGCTGGCAGGGCACGCCGGCCTGCGCCGCCATGGCGGCGACCGCCTGCAGCATCGGCGTCGGCCCGCACACGAACAGCTCGAGCTGCGCCGCCTCCTGCGGCGCGGCGAGGAGCGGCTCGAGGAGGCGCGTCACGAAGCCCCGGACCCCCGCGCTGCCGTCTTCCGTCGCCAGGCGCATCGGCACGCGTCGCGCGCGGAAGAACCCGAGCGCCGCGAGGTCATCCTTCGTGCGCGCCCCATACACCAGGATGGGCGCTCGACGGCGCGCCTTCGCCAGGGTCTCGACCAAGAAGGGGAAGATGGCGATGCCGATGCCGCCGGACACCAGCACCGGGCGCGCGTCCGCCGGCGGCAGGCGGAAGCCGTTGCCGAGCGGCCCGAGTGTCGCAAGCCGCGCCCCGACGGGCTGACCCGCCAGGTACCGCGTGCCCCTCCCCACGACCTTGTAGAGGATCTGAAAGCGGCCGCTCCGGCCCGGCAGAACTCGGAAGATGCTCATCGGCCGCCGCAGGAGCGGGTCCGTGCCCTCGCGGGTCTGCAGCATCACGAACTGGCCGGCGCGCGCGGCGCGGGCGATCGAGGGAGATTCAAGCGTCAGGAGGAAATGGTCCCGGTTCAAGGATTCGTGACGAACCAACGCGGCCGGGGTGTCGAACGGCATGCCGGGGACGAACTCTATCATAGCGACAGGGGAGGGACAACGTCGGGCAGGCGTTGCGCGGTGCTGTGCTACCATCCGGCGGCGTGACTCTCCTGAAGATGATGGTCCACGCGGCGCTGGCGGGTCTCTACGGCGGGCTGGTCGTGGCCATTCTTCTGGTGCTGGGCAATCCCGTGCCGGGCGCCGCGCGCGGCGGCGGGTGGCTCGGCGCCGCCCTGCTCCCGGTGGTTCTCCCGTACGCCGTCGCGTCGGCCGTCGTCTGGCCGCTCCTCTACGCGACTGTGCGCTTCTTCGCCAGCCATCCGCTGCGCCTGCCCTGGCTCAGCCTGCACTACCTCATCGGGTTTCACACCGTCAACCTGGCGCCGATCCTGGGCGCCGGCTGGCTCATCCTGTCGGAGTACCGCTCGGCGTTCACACCGGGCGACGCCGAGCGTCTCACGAACGTCTGCCTGTGGCTGAGCCTGGCGTGGGCCTGCGGAGCGCTGGTCACGGTCTTGCCACGATTGAGGCGCCACGCCTGGGCGCATGCGTGGGTCGGGGCGCTGGCTCTGGCGGCGCTGCTGGCTGCGTCGGGCCGCCAGACGGGCGGCTCCGTCGGGACGATGGTGACCCGGGCGCCGTCCCAGCCTCGCGACGGCGTCCCGGATGACGTCGGCCCGACGGCTCCGGCGGGCCCCCCCGTGGCCGCCGTGCCGCGTGTGCTGCTGCTCAACTTCGACGGCGCCGATCTCGACACCGTTCTCACCATGCACGCGCAGGGAAAACTGCCGGGATTCGCGCGTCTGATTCAGGAGGGCGTCTACGGTCGCCTCACCTCCGTCCTGCCCTGCGACGCTCCGGTCACGCGCGCCACCCTGGTCACCGGGGCCATGCCGCACCGCCACGGCGTGCGCAGCGCCGCGGCGCGGCGCGTGCCCGGCAGCGACACGTGGTTCAGCGTGGTGCCGCCGGGAATCGGCTTCGATCTCCTCCTGTCGCCCTTCATGACCCGGCGAGCGGCAGCGGTGTCCGACAGAAGCGCGCCGGCCCTCTGGGAGATGGCGGTCCGCAGCGACGGGACAGGAAACGCCGCGGGCTGGGACGTCGATCTCGACGCGGCGGGACCGGCGCCTGGCCTGGCAGGCTCGGAGACCCCCGACTGGGTGGCGGATCTGCTCGACCCGGACGCCCTGCGACTGAGGGATGCGCCGGCGCGCGCCCTGGTCGCCGGCGGCGCCAGGTCGGGGGCGACCGACGCGGCCGTTCTCAGGGCGCTGGGCCGCGTCGAGGACGACGCGGGGCAGGGAATCGCCGCCTTCTCGTTTCCGGGCCTCGATCGGCTGGCGCACG
>DAISWT010000034.1:4927-13360 GCA_036826235.1 Acidobacteriota bacterium
TCCTGCGCTATGCGCGGCCCGCCGATTTCGGCAACGTCTCCGGACGCGATATCGACCTGTACGGTCCGGTGCTGGAAAGGTATTACCACCGGATCGACGGCATCATCGGCAGGGCCCTGCAGTCGGCGGGCGCCCGGGGATAC
The DNA here is from genome assembly GCA_036826235.1 of Acidobacteriota bacterium. Lineage (GTDB taxonomy): Bacteria > Acidobacteriota > Polarisedimenticolia > Gp22-AA2 > Gp22-AA2 > Gp22-AA3. Next base: position 5,071 of record DAISWT010000034.1, read on the forward strand.
GTGTTCGTCACAGCGACCCACGGCATCGAGGTCGCCCCGATCCCCCGGCGGCTGCGTGCGGAGCTGACCGGAGGAGAGCGCCTGTCCGGCGTCCACGATCGCGCTCCCGAGGGTTTCCTGTTCGTGCACGGGCCTGAAGTGATGCGCGGGGCCGTCTTCGGAAGGGGATCGATAGTGGACGTCGCACCCACCGTCCTGTACGCCTCGGGTCTGCCGGTCGCCAGGGACTCCGACGGCAACATCCTGGCCGGGATCTTCAGCGAGTCATTCACCTCCTCCCATCCGGTCACGGTCATCCGCAGCTATGGCGCGCGACCCTGAGAGCCGTCGCGGTTGACAGCGGCCTGCGCCTCGGTTATTCTTACGGGGCCGAATTCGGGAACGCGCTTTTAATCCGGTCCTGCGAGACCGGGAAGGTGGCGGCGGTGACGGCACGGAAAGCCACAGCCAGCAGCGAATACGCCCGCGGACACGCGGGATTTTTTTTGCCCTGAGAGCGATGGCCGAGCCCAAGAGCACGAGCGTCATGGACGCCGACAAGGTCGACCGGTCCCTGACACGCATCGCGCACGAGATCGTCGAGCGCCACCGGGAGGTCGGGCAGCTCGTCCTGGTCGGCGTGCGCACGCGCGGCGTGCCCCTGGCCCGGCGACTGCAGCACAAGATCGGGGTGATCGAGGGCAAGGAGCTGCCGCTCGGAATCCTCGACATCAACCTGTACCGCGATGACATCACCTCGGTCGGTCCGTCGGCCATCCTGAAGGAGACCATCATCCACTTTCCCATCGACGAGCGCCGGGTGATCCTGGTGGACGACGTGCTGTTCACCGGGCGGACGGTGCGCGCGGCTCTCGACGGGCTGATGGATTTCGGCCGCCCGAGGAGCATCGAGCTGGCGGTCCTGGTCGACCGCGGGCACCGCGAGCTGCCGATCCGCGCCGACTACGTCGGCAAGAACGTGCCGACCGGTCTGGACGAGATGGTGCAGGTCCTGCTGCAGGAGGAGGACGGCCGGGACGAGGTGCTGATCGTCAAGAAGCCGGAGAAGAAGGAGGGCCGCAGAAGCCCGCCCCGGGAGACCGCCCGGGCAGCGAGGTGAGCGACATGCTCGTGGACACGAAGCTGCAGACGTCGGGCCGCAAGACCCCGGCCGCGGGCGCCCGGCCGTCGGCGCGCCGCACGACGACGGCCAGGCAGCCGGAAGGTGCCGCGGGCGCCCTGTCCGCGCGCGTCGAGGCGGCCGCTCCGGAGCCGAAGCCGGAGAAGCGGCTGGTCGCGCTCAAGCAGAACCATCTCCTCGGGATGCAGGGTCTGGCGGCCGAGGAGATCACGCTCATCCTGGACACGGCGCGCTCCTTCGCCGAGGTCTCCACCCGATCGATCAAGAAGGTCCCGACGTTGCGCGGCCGAACCATCGTGAACTTCTTCATGGAGCCCTCCACGCGCACGCGGTCGTCGTTCGAGATCGCCGAGAAGCGGCTGTCGGCCGACGCGCTGAACTTCTCGCCGGGAGCCTCGAGCGTCGTCAAAGGGGAGAGCCTGCTGGACACGGCGCGCAATCTCGAGGCGATGGCGCCGGATATGATCGTCATCCGGCACAAGTCCTCCGGGGCCCCGCATTTCCTGGCGCGCCACTGCCGCGCGCACATCATCAACGCCGGGGACGGCTGGCACGAGCACCCGACGCAGGCGCTCCTGGACGCCTTCACCATCCGCGAGAAGAAGGGGAAGCTGAAGGGGCTGCGCGTGGCGATCATCGGCGACTTGATGCACAGCCGGGTGCTGCGTAGCAACATCTTCCTGCTGAAGACGATGGGCGCCGATGTCGTGGCCTGCGCCCCGCCGACCTTGACGCCGGTCGAGCTGTCGCGCCTCGGGGTGCAGGTGACCTGGAGGATCGACGAGGCGCTCGAAGGCGCCGACGTCGTGATGATGCTGCGCATCCAGAGAGAGCGCCAGAAGAGCGGTGCCTTTCCTTCGGCGCGGGAGTACTACAACCTCTACGGCCTGACCGTCGAGCGCGCCCGGCGGGCCAGGACGGACGCCATCATCATGCATCCCGGCCCGATGAACCGCGGGGTGGAGATCGACAGCGCCGTGGCGGACGGGCCATACTCGGTCATTCTCGATCAGGTCACCAACGGGGTCGCCGTCCGGATGGCCGTGCTCTATCTGCTGGCGGGAGGAACGCTTGGCGAGCTTGCTGATTAAGGGCGGACGGGTCATCGACCCGGCCACCGGGACCGACGCTCTCCTCGATCTGCTGGTCGTCGACGGCCACATCGCGGAGCGGCGGCCCGCCCGGCAGGGCAAGGGGGCCGCGGGGGAGAAGGGCGCCGTGCCGGCCGGCACGAAGGTGCTGGAGGCCGCCGGCCACTGGGTCTGCCCGGGGTTCGTGGACATGCACGTGCACCTGCGCGAGCCGGGACAGGAGCACAAGGAGAGCGTCGAGACCGGGACGAGGGCCGCCGCCGCGGGTGGGTTCACCTCGATCGCCTGCATGCCGAACACCGAGCCGTGGAACGACGGTCTGTCGGTCACCGAGTACATCGTGGCCGAGGCGCGCCGCAAGGGCGCGGTGAACGTCTTCCCGATCGGCTGTGTCAGCAAGGGAGGCCGGGGCGAGGAGCTCGCCGAGATCGGCGACATGGCCCGATCCGGCGCCGTGGCGGTGTCGGACGACGGCCAGCCGGTGGCCAACACGTACCTGCTGCGCATGGCGATGGAGTACACGAAGATCTTCGGCATCCCGCTGATCGATCACTGCGAGGACAGGGACTTGAGCGCGGGCGGCGCGATGCACGAAGGGTACGTCTCCACCATGCTCGGCCTGCAGGGAATCCCCGCCGCCGCGGAGGAGGTGGCGGTCGCGGCCGACCTGGCGGTCGCCGGGCTGACGCAGGGGCGCCTGCACGTCGCGCACCTCAGCACGCGCGGCGGCCTCGAGAAGGTGCGGCAGGCCAAACGGGAGGGGCTGCGGGTCACCTGCGAGGTCACCCCGCACCACCTGGTTCTCACCGACCAGGCGGTGGCCGACTCGGACTTCGATCCGAATACCAAAATGAACCCGCCGCTGCGCGGCGAACAGGACCGGCAGGCTCTCATCGAGGGACTGCGGGACGGCACCATCGACGCCGTCGCGTCCGACCACGCTCCGCACCAAACGGACGAGAAGCTGCAGGAGTTCGACGAGGCGCCGTTCGGCATCATCGGGCTGGAGACCTCGGTCCCGCTGATCATGGACCGGTTCGTCCGGCAGGGAGTCATCACGCCGGCGCGCTTCGTGGAGCTGATGTCGGTCAACCCGGCCCGCATCCTGGGCCTCAGGAAGGGGACGCTCGCGGCGGGCGCCGACGCGGACGTCACCATCATCGACCCGGAGCTGGAGCGCAAGGTCGATGTCGCGCAGTTCCGGTCGAAGTCGCGGAATTCCCCGTTCCACGGCTGGGCGCTGCGCGGCTGGCCGGTCGCCACCGTGGTCGCCGGCCGGCTGGTCCACGAGCTGCGGGCCGCGGCGACCCGCTGAGCCGATGCCGGCGCGGCACCCCGCCCCGCCGCCCGGAACGGGAGAGGTTCCCGCCGCGCCGCTCGTCCCGCTGCGCCTCGCGGCCCTCGTCTTGTCCCTGGCGCTCGCCGGTGCACCCTGGCTCTCCTGCGCCGGGCGTTTCGATCCCGCCCGCCAGGACGTCGTCCTCGTCGTCGTCGACACGCTGCGCGCCGACCACCTCGGAGTCTACGGGTACGAGCGCGCCACCTCGCCGCGCCTCGACGCCTTTGCGCGCCGTGCGGCGGTGTTCGACGCCGCCTGGTCGGCCGCGCCGTGGACCCTGCCGTCGGTGATGTCGATCATGACCTCGCGCTACCCGTCGAGCCACCGCGTGGAGAACGACGGCCTGCGGCTCGCGGCCGATGTGCCGACCCTCGCCGAGACCCTGAAACGGGCGGGCTATGCGACCGGCGGTTTCGTGTCGCACGTGTACGTCTCCTCGCTCTACGGGTTCGGCCGCGGCTTCGAGGTGTTCGACGATTTCGGGCTGTCGCAGCCCGGCTACCGTCTGGAGGCCGGTATGGAGCCGGCCGCGGACCGGGTGACCGACGCCGCCCTCGACTGGCTCAAGGGCCAGGGGCGCCGCCCCGTGTTCCTGCTCGTGCACTACTTCGACCCGCACTGGCCGTACGCGCCGCCCGAGACGTACTGCGCCCTGTTCCCCGACCCGTATCACGGCCCCCTCGACGCCTCGTACGACGCGATCTCGAAGTTCCTCGATCCGCGCACGCCGATCCCGGAGGACTACCGCCGGTTCCTGATCGATCGCTACGACGGCGAGGTCCGCTTCGTGGACGATCAATTCAACCGCCTGCTGGACGGCCTGGCCGCCACCGGGCGCGCGCCGCGCTCCTGGGTGGTGGTCACGGGCGACCACGGCGAGGAGTTCAAGGACCACGGGTCGATGGGACACGGGCGGCGTCTGTACGAGGAGACGATCCACGTCCCGCTGATCATCGGCCGGGCGGCGGGTCAAGGCGGCGCTGCGACCGGGCGCCGCGTGGCGGCGCCGGTCAGCGGCATCGACCTGTTCCCGACCATCGCGGCGCTTGCGGGCGCGGCGGCGCCGGCCGGTCTGCAGGGAACGAGTCTGGCGCCTCTGCTGGGGCCGGGGGGGAGCGGTTCGCCGGCGGCGGACCGGCCGCTGGTGTGCGAGACGATCCGCCTGAACGCCCATCTCAAGGCCCTCCGTCGCGGCCCGCTCAAGCTGATCCAGTCGATGGACGAGAACCGCACGGAGCTGTACGACCTCGCGGCCGACCCGCGGGAGCGCACCGATCTGTCGGACAGGCGGCCGGACGAGCGGCGGGCGATGGTGCGCACGCTCTTCTCGCAAGTCGATTTCCTGTCGGGCGGCTGGAACGTGCGCTGGAGCAGCGACGGCCGCAAGCACACGTTTCAGGGCGAGCTCCGCACCACGGGTATCTTCCGGACGATCGTGCCGCTGTTCCGGGAGCGCGGCAAATATGTGCTCGGGTCGCCGAACGCGCTCGACTTCACCGACGCCGGTCAGGCCGGCGCCAGCGGTCTGTCGTTCACCACCAGCCCGGTCGATGCGCCGGTGGAATTCAACCTTCTCGTCGACGGTCGGCCGATCCTCGAGCGCATCTTCCTCGGCGGTAAACAGGCGAACCCGCGTGCCATGCCGTTCTCGCTGGAGGGCAAGCCCTCGGCCGATGCGGCGTACGTGAAGCCCCCGCGCGCCGACGGCCGCGATCTCGGCTTCTACATCTGGCGCCTGAGACCGGCCGCTCCGGACCAGGAGATCGTCCTGGACGATGAGATCCGGGAGCGACTAAGATCCCTCGGCTACATCAATTAGAGGGCGTCGCGGGTGGCCTGGAAGGATGGGATGCGCGGCGGGGGAGAAAGCGAATCGCCGGGGGCCGGAGTCGGCGGTCTCCTGAGCCGCGTCGGCATCCCGCTGGCCGGCGCCCTGGCGCTGGCCGGCCAGACGGTTCTCTCGACGGGGCGCGGTCTGTATCTCAGCCTGGGACCGGGTGTGGCGCTCCTCGGCCTCGCCCTGGCGCTGTTGATTTACGTCCTGCCCAGGCGCCGGGACACTCCGAACGCCGGGCCGGAAGCGGCGGCCGGAGCAGGGACAGCGCCCCGCAGCCTGCCGCGCGGCGTCGAGTCCGCGGTTGTCGCGATTCTCCTGCTGGGCGGTTTGTACCTGCGGCTCTACCGCATCGATCTGATCCCCTGGGGGCTGAACAACGACGAGGCCATCAACGCGCTCGAAGTCAGGGACATCGCGGCGGGCAAACCGTTCGCCACCCTGACCGAGCGCGGGCTGAACCGCGAGACGATGTTCCATTATCTGGCGGCCTATTCCTATCGGAGCTCCGGCATCCAGCTCAACCTTCTGCGCGCCATGCCGGCCGTCTTCGGGCTGACGCCGAAGCTGCTCAGCGACCAGCTGATTGACGCGGTCTTCCCGCTGCGCAGCGTGTCGGTCGCCGCCGGCACACTGACCCTGCTCCTCCTGTACCTGTTCGCGCGCGATCGCTTCGGCTGGCCGGTGGCGCTGCTGGCGACGGCGTTCCTCGCCGCCTCTCCGTGGCATCTGCTGTACAGCCGGGTCGGCGAGCGCACCGTCCTGGCGCCGCTGTTCGCCATCGTGACCATCGGCCTCTTCCTGAAGGCGCTGGAGTCCGGCCGGACGCGTGACTACGTCGGGTGGGGAGTTTTCGCTGGGCTCGGCTTCTGGACCTATACCTCGTTCCGCGCCATTCCGATCGCCCTGATCGCATTCGCGCTCCTGCGCCGGCCGCTCGGCTGGGCCGGTGATGGCGCCGCCGGTCCGCGCGCGCGGCGCGCGGCCCTCATCGCCCTGGGCATCGCGGCGGTTCTGGTGGTGGCGCTGACCCTGCTCTCCGGTCTTGGTCCGGTCGGGTTCGTGACGCGCGGCGCCTACGCCGCCCTGATCACTCCGAAGGCGAATTTCGGGCTCAACCTCCTCGCCTCGCTGGGCATGGCGAGTTACTATCCGGCGCGCTACGCCGTCATCCAGACCGACGCGTTCATCAGCGACGGCATCAGCACGACCTACGGGCTGATCGGCCTGGCCCCGGAGACCACCGTCGTCGCGGCGTTGTCGATCCTCGGGCTGGTCTACGCGGCCTGGCGGGCCCTCCGCAGGCGCGACGCCGTCTGCGGGCTGCTGGTTCTGTGCTACCTGGCGCTGCTGCTCACCGTCGGTTTCGCCGGTCCCAGTCTGACCCGCATGCTGCTGAACGCGCCCTGGCTCTGTCTGTTCGCGGCGCTTCTCGCCGCCCGCGTGTTCCAGGACGTCGCAGCCCTGCGTCCCCCCCTGACCGTCTGGGTCGGGGCCGCCCTGATCGGGTCCCTCGTCGCCTGGAACTGCGTCCAGGGATACACGAACCTGTTCCTGCGCGCCGGTCGCTCGGAGCAGGCGATGCAGAACTTCGGCCCCACCCAGACCATCATGGGGATGTTCGTGCGCACGTTGCCGCCCGACCAGATGATCTACGTGCTGCACACCCTGCGTATCGACACGCTGAAGTACCTGATCGGCGACCGTCCGAACGTCCACCTGGTCAGCGACCCGTCGATTCTCGACCTCGACGGTGTGATCAAGGGGCCCAAGACGAGCACGGTCACCTGAGCCGTGCGGACGTTGTCTTCGTCATCGATTTCGCCCGCCCCTTCGCCGAGGCGATGCGCTATCTGATCATGCGCTACCCGCTCGGGGACGCCAGCCAGGTCGCCGACAGCCGGTTCGATCCCGACAAGGTCATCTTCTACACCTTCACCCTCTGGAAGGACGACAAGGGTCAGGCGATGCCGCCGCCCGGTGCGTCGCCGGGCGAGGTTCCTCCGCTGGGCGAGCTTCCGCCCCTGGGCAAGACACCACCGGCGCGCCAGCCCGGGGCGGGCCGGCCTCCGGGACAGCCATAGCGATGGGCGGAGTCAGTTCCCGGCGAGGCGCTCGGGCGGCGAGCCGGCCACGACCGAGACCAGATTGTCGTCGGGGTCGCGATCGATCAGCTTGTTGAACGGGTCGATGCCGGCCTTCTTCGGCTCCTGATCCACAACCACGTCGAACATGCCGCCCTTGCCTTCGACATGACGCTTCTCCATGGCCAGGAGGCGACCTTCGGATGGGCCTTTCGGGTCGCGCTCGCCGAAGACGCCGATGTCGATCCAGTCGTCCACCGGGGCCGGCGTCTCGTTCCCCTTGCCGTCGGCGCGGTACTTGGCCGCGGCGATCTCGAGGTGCACGACGTATTTGCCGTCCTGGCGTTTCGACCAGGTTGCCCCGACCGCCCTGTTACCATACAGCGTGATGTTGCGGAACAGGTCGTCGAGGATCGCCTGCCGTTCGGGCGGCACGGCTCTCCTGACGAAATCGAGGAACTCCAGCGAGTCCGTGTACGGCGGCTTCTGGAACGCCGTCGCCCGTACATAGTCCGCCAGGGCCCGGTTGAGGGCCTCCTCGCCCACGTAGTCCTTGAGGGCGTACATCACCAGGCTGCCCTTGCGGTAATGGATGTACGGCTGGTCCTCGACCAGGACGAGCGGCAGCTCCTCGATGCGCTCTCCGCCGCGGCCGCTCAGGTAACGGTCGAGCTCGTACTTCAGGAAGCGATGCATCTTGTCGCGGCCGTAGTCACGCTCCATGACCATCAACGCGGAATACTGGGCCAGCGTCTCGGACATGAGCGTCGCCCCCTGCACGTTGCCGCCGACGACCTGATGCCCCCACCACTGGTGCGCCAC
>DAISWT010000035.1:0-12586 GCA_036826235.1 Acidobacteriota bacterium
CCTTGGCCTTGTCGTAGTTCTTCATCCACTTGGCGTTCTGCGCCTGGATCTCGTCCTGGGCCGCCCTCATGGCCTGATCGGCGGCCTGGAATTCGTTCGGCGCCCAGGTGTCCGCCTGGGCCTGCTTGGCCTTGTCCAACTCGGCCTGGGCGGCGCTGACGTCTTCCTGAGGCGCTTGCGCGCAGGCGACCGCGGCGACGAGACCCAGCGCAACGGCAGCGATGATGTTGATGCGTCTGTTCATAGCGACAAAGACCTCCTCTTAGGCAAGTCGGCTGACTTGGTGCAATGGATGGAGTTCACTCACGGCTAGCTCAGTCGCGCGGGGTTTCCAACCCGCCTCTTCGCCTCCTTTCCTCAAGAGGGGCAAGAGGATACCAGAAACGGGAGTGTTCCGTACCCAAGAAGCCAGCGGACCTCAACCGTGGATCAGCTCGGCGGCCCTTCTGGTGGCCCTGACGACCGCTTTGATCAGGGTCACGCGCAGCCCCCCCTCCTCGAGCTCGAGCAGGCCGTCGATCGTGCACCCGGCGGGTGTGGTGACGATGTCCTTGAGCTTGGCCGGATGTTCCCCCGTCTGCAGCACCATGGTCGCCGAGCCGAGGACCATCTGCGCCGCCAGGGTGGTCGCGACGTCACGCGGCAACCCCATCTTCACGCCGCCCTCGGCCAGCGATTCAATCACCACGTAAATGTAGGCGGGACCCGACGCCGACAACCCAGTCACGGCGTCCATGTGCTTCTCTTCCAGGATCAGGCAGCGCCCGAGCGGCTCGAAGATCCGGCGCGCAATCTCCAGATGCTGCGCATCTGCATAGCGCCCGCGGGCCAGGGCGGTCATCCCCTGGCGGACCAGGCAGGGCGTGTTCGGCATGGCGCGCACCACCGGCACCCGTGCCCCCACTCTTGTCTCGATGAAGGCGGTGTCCACCGAGGCGGCGACGGACACCACCAGTTGCCGCCGCGTCACCCGGCCGCGGATGTCGCGCAGGACCTCGTCCATCGCCTGTGGCTTGACCGCCAGGATGATGACCGATGCGCCGCGCACCGCGACGGCGTTGTCGAGGCTCGTCCTGATGCGCAACCGGGACGCCAGGCCGTCCAGTCTCTCCTGATGCCGCGCGGTCGCCATAACCTGGTCCCGCGCAACCAGACCGGCATCGATGAGACCCAGGACCAGGCTCTCTCCGATCTTTCCGGCCCCGAGCACGGCGATGCCCTTGAGCCCCTTCTGCTTCATTCGGCCGCCCCCGCGCAAAGAGCGCTTAGTCTAGCACCATCTTTCTCGCCGAATCGGAGATGACGATACGCGGATTGCTGGAGGGTGCGGGTCCGTGTATATTGACGGCGTGCGGACGTTGCGACGTATCTTCCCGGCCTTTGTTGCCTGCGCCTTACTGGCCGGGGGAGGAGCGGCGGTTGACTGCCCGCGACCCGGCTGCGCGACAATGCCCTGCTGCAGCCGCTGCAGGCACTGTGACTTCGATTTGAGAGCCAGGAGTTGCTGCGGGCTCGATCAGGCTCCGGTGACTCCGAACCCCGCCGGCCAGGTCGCGCCCGTCGCCCTGTCGAGACTCCTGCAGCGCCCACACCCAGAGGCGATTGACCTCTCCACACACCGTCCCAGCCGCCCGACGATCCACGGCTTCGGTGAATCCCCGGGGTATCCACCCCCGCACCACCACTCTGCGCCGCTTTTCCTGCGCAACCTCTCGATCCTCTGCTGATCCCTCGCCGCGCGCTTTCGTTCCCCGAGTCGGATTTCTGAAATCCGCTGTGCGCCCGGCGAGACTGATCGAACGCCACGCGGCGCGATTTGAGGTGCCTCATGAAGCAGATCGTGCCGGTCATGGCTGCTCTTCTCGCGCTGGTGCCCTTTCTGGTTTTCGGAATGGACGCCAGTGATCGGGCGGCGCCCGCCGCCCCCATCCCTGCCGGGACCGCCGAGCCGCAAGCGGTCCCGGCGAAGACCTGGGCGACCGTTTACCACGGCTACGCCTTCCTCAACGCCAACCGGCAGGGCGGCGACTCGGGCGAGCAGGACTTCGAGTCGGAGAATCATCTTATGGTGTCCGCGACTCGGACCACGGGTCGGGGAACACTGGAACTCCTCGGCACTTTCACCGCCGAGCCGATGACCGTACAGCCCCTCGGCGCGTCGGAGCTGTTCCAACGCGGCGAGACCTACCGAGGCACCCTGCTGATCGACCGACAGCACCCGCACGATTTGTTCGTGCAGCTGGCCGCCCGCTGGAGCCGCGAGCCGACTCCCCGCGCCAGACTCTGGCTTTACGTGGCGCCGGTCGGCGAACCGGCCCTCGGCCCGACCGCTTACGTGCACCGGGCCTCCGCTTCGATGAACCCGGCGGCGCCACTGGCTCATCACAACCAGGACTCGACGCACATTTCATCGGATGTCCTGACGGTGGGGACGGAAATCGGCCGCCTCACCGTGGAAGCGTCGTCGTTTCACGGCCGGGAGCCGGACGAGAATCGTTGGAATGTGGACCAGGGTCGCCCCGATTCGTACGCGGGCAGGGTTTCCTTCCGGCCGGCGGGCGGTCTCGTCATTCAGGTCTCGGCGGGGCGGCGCGAGCACCCCGAGGCGCTCGAAGCGAGAGATCAGACCCGGCAGACTGCCTCCGTCGAGTACGAGGAGCCGACGGTCTGCGGCTCCATCGCAGCCTCGCTGATCGTCGGAAGGAACCTCCTCGAAGGCGGCCAGCGGGAATGGGGAAACACCCTGGAGGCGACCTGGAAGATTGCGCGGAGGAACACTGTGTACGGGCGGGCCGAGCGGGTCGACCGGGACCTGTACGAGCTCCTCAACAAACAGCAGAGGCCCGAGACTGTGCCTCCGCGCAGAACGGCGGTCGGCGCGCTCACCCTCGGTTACGCGCGCGACCTGCCGCTGCTGAGCGAGGCCGAAACCGCACTCGGCGCCGGCATGACTCTCTATCGATTCGATGATCGCCTGGATCCCGCCTATGGTGACTGGCCCGTTTCGGCCCAGGTCTTCCTGCGCGTGGGGTTCGGATCACGAGGGATGGATCACCATCATCATTGAGCGATGCCTCCCGGTCCTGCCCGGTCCTCGCCGACGCGAGCTTCGGGAATCTCATAGATGTAGTAGGCGTGCCCCACGATCGCCGCCGGACGGGCATGCAGGAGCCAGTTTCCCGGCCCGTCCCCGTATTGCTGTCGCAGCAGACCGGTGGCGCGTGCCACAATGTGCGCGCTCAGGGCATAGGTGCCGGGCGACGGCGGCCGCTGCAGATCATCCACGCCGACTGAGATCGCCTCGATCCCGAAGTTCTCCGGCCGGATGCTGCCGAAATAGCCGAGGCGGAGTGTCTGCCGCGGCGGGTGCGCCCGCAGCCAGGTCTGGAGCTGTTTCATGGCCTGCCCCCAGTCGACGTTGCTGTCGTCGAGCCAGAGCGGGCCGCAGGCCGTACCGCCGTCGAGGCCGATCTTGCCCGGATCGGTCAGCAGGCAAGCCGTCTCGTTGAAGTACGACAGGTGATCGGGATAGATCGCCGTTCCCGCCAGGACGGTCCAGAGACAGAGCACTGTGGCCGCCGCCCGGCGCGCGAATCCGCCCTCCTTGAGCAGGAAGGCCAGGCCCGCACCTCCCGTCAGATGCAGGAACGGCAGCGCCGGGATCATGTACCGGAAGCCGAGATTGTGCGAGTAGAACGAGTAGACCAGGAACAGGCAGGCCGGTGGCAGCAGTAGGAAGGCGCGGTCCATCGTGGCCGACGCCCCCTTGCGGAACAGCGCCCAGCTCCCGACCACCGCCAGGATGATGGCGGGGAGCGGCTCCTTCAGGAGGTAGGCCACGAGATAATAGGTCAGAAAGCGCGGCTTGAACCGCCCTCCCATATATGCCCAGTAGGACGGGTCATGGTCGGCGTTGATGAGCCTCATTCCCTTGATGTAAAGGAACGGATCGCGCGCGAAGAAGTAGGTCGACCAGATGACCAGCGCCGCGACGGCGCCCATCGCGAGGAGGGCGTAAACGCACCAGACGAGGCGCTGCCCGCCGTTCTCCGAGGCGTAGGGGTCGACCAGGGTCGAGGGACGCATCGGCACCGCCGCCGGGATCCAGCGCGTCCCCCCGATCAGGAGGAGACCCGCGACCGGCAGCAGGAAGACCGCCGAGAACTTGCTCGCAAGCACCAGACCCAGCGCCCCGCCGCACAGCAGGAGCCGCTTCGCGCTGCGGTGGTTCAGGTAATGCCAGAGGGCGAAGAAGAACAGCACGGCGAAGGCCGCGAATCCGACGTCGGTCGCGACCAGAAAGCCGTGCGCCACGATGGTCGGGTCGAACAGATACAGCAGAAGGGCGCCGGTGGCCGCGGTCGCCCCCAGGAGCCTGCGGCCCCACGCGACCAGAAGCGCGCCGAGCAGGATGGACATCAGGATGAACGGCATTCGCGACCAGGTCATGACGCGGTCCGGGTCGTTGCCGAAGATGACGTCGTGCCCGAGCTGCCACTGCAGGAACGGCGACGGCTGGTCGCCGATCGCCGCCCAGTCCCGCTGCGAAATCGGGAAGCGCGTCCCGATCAGCACCAGGGGCAGAGCGCCGATCTCCTTCAGGAGGGGCGGGTGCTGCATGTTGACCCTGAACTCGCGGGTCGCGAAATACGACAGCCCCGCCCCGATGTGCGCCGGCTCGTCGAACACCGGTGTCTTGAGACGGCTCTCCGTGAACGCCTGCAGGACGAAGACGAGGACGAGCCCGCCCAGAAGAAGCGGGTGGGAAGCCGGGTCGCGGCGCCGCGCCATGGCGCGCATCCTAGCATGGCCCGCGCGGCGGTTGACGGGACCGGGAGCGTGCAGTAGCATCGCCGGCTCTCGGGCCCCTGGGGCCCGGCGGACCGTGCCGGCGCGCTCCTCCGCGGGGCAGGTTCGCGTCCACACATGGCCACTGCACAAGGCAGCGTCCGGGAAGTCGGCGGCCGGCAGCCGGAGAACGATCCCTGGGAGGCCCGCGCCGTTCCCCTGGCGCTCGTTCTCCTCGCCGTCCTCCTTCTTCAGGGCCTCATCTTCATCGGCGAATCATCGCAGACCAGCGACGAAGCGGCCCACCTCGCGGCCGGCTACTCGTACCTCAAGACTGCCGATTTCCGCCTCAACCCGGAGCACCCTCCGCTGATCAAGGAGCTGGCGGCGCTGCCGCTCCTGCCGCTCGAGCTGTCGTTTCCATGGGGACCGTTGTGGGAGCAGTCGGAGGAATGGAACATCGGCCGGATCTTCGTCCACGAAAACCGCGTTTCGAACGACACGATCCTGCTGTTCGGGCGGCTCCCCGTGCTGCTCCTGTCCCTGATACTGGGATGGTTCCTGTTCCGCTGGGGTCGGACGCTCTTCGGCGCGCCCGGCGCGCTCCTCGGGCTGTCGCTCTACGTTCTCGATCCGAACGTCGTCGCCCACTCGTGTCTCGTGACCACCGATCTCGGCGTGACTCTGTTCATGTTCCTCGCCGTGTACTTCCTGTGGGCCTGGTCGGAGCGCCCCTCGCCGGGCCGTCTCGCCCTCTGCGGCCTCATGGTCGGAGGCGCGTTCGCGTCGAAGTTCACCTCCCTCTGGCTCCTGCCGATCCTGGGGGCGCTGGCCGCCGCGCTTCTGCTGGTGCGTGCGGCCGTGCCGTTCCCGCCCTGGTCAAAGGGCGCGGGTGACGGCCGGGCGTCGTTTGCCCGGAGGCTCGCAGGTCTGGCGCTGGCGGCGTTCTCTGTGGCCGTCGTCGCGTTTCTCGTGGTGTCGCTGACCTACGCCGGAACCGGAATGGGCGCCTACGTCGTGGGGCTCGGGCGCGGTCTCAGGCACTCGGGGATGGGCCACATGGCCTACCTGAATGGCCAGTACTCCGAGGCCGGCTGGTGGTACTACTTCCTCTTCGCGTACCTGATCAAGACCCCAATCGGAACTCTCCTGATCGTCGCCGCCTCGCTCGCGGCGATCCTGCGCGGCCCCAGGCTGCGGCTCAAGGATGAGCTGTTCCTCTGGATCCCGATCCTCGCCGTCGTCGGCATCACCTGCCTGTGGAGGGTCAACATCGGTGTGCGGCACCTGCTGCCGATTTACCCGTTCCTGTACCTCGCGGCGGGACGCATCGTGCCCGGGCGGACCTCCGGGTCCACAGCGGTGGCGGTGACGGACCACTGGAAGAGGGTCGCGGTCCAGGGTCTCTCGGCGGCGTGCGTCGCCTGGAACGTCGTCGAGGCGGGGATGATCGCCCCGTATCATCTCGCCTATTTCAACGAGCTGGCGGGCGGGCCGCGGAACGGTCATCTCCACCTGCTCGACTCGAACCTGGACTGGGGCCAGTCGGCGAAGGCCTTGAGGAGCTTCATGGTCGGGGACAACCTCCCGGTGATCTACTGCGCGTATTCCGGCAACTCGGATCCCTGGTACTACGGCGTGCGCTACCAGTACACGCCCGGTTCGGGGAACCTCGACAACGCGAAGCAGCGGCCGATCCGTGTCCCGGACGACCTGCCGCGGGAGATCCTGGTGCTCAGCGCCATGGTCCTGCATTCGGTGCATTTCAGCGACGCGGACGCGACCGGTCGCGTCGCGGCCCACGATCTCTATGCGCCCCTGCGTGGCATGAAACCGGTCGCGATGCCCGGCTATTCGTTCCTGGCCTATGACATCACCCGCGATCCAGGCGCCCATGCCTACATCGCCAGCCTCGACTTGAGTTTCGGCCTGAAGGACCTGGCCGAGTATGAGGCCCGAAAGTCGCTGCGGCTCGACCCGGTGAACGCCATCGCGCAGGCGGTCCTTGACAAGCTGAAAGAGGACGCCGTGGCGCCGGGAACCGCGCCGCCGGGAGGCTAGGAACTCAGGAGCCTGTCCTGGGGCCCTGATGTCCTCTGCGGCGCAGTGAGACCAGCAGGGCACGGGCCCGGTCGTCCATCACGGTGCCCCCGGGGTCGAGATCGGCGGCCCGCTCGAGGGCTGCCAGGGCCCCTCCGTGGTCTCCCATGCGCTCGAGCAGGAAGCCGAGACCCCGGTAGGGGATCGGCACGCCGGGGGCCAGGCGGATCGCATCACGGTACTGCGCCGCCGCCTCCGGCAGGTTGTTCGACTGCTCGAGCGCCCGCGCCAGATGATAGCGGTAGACCGGATGCTCCGGACGCCCCGCCACCGCCCGGCCGAGCGCCTCGCGGGCCGCGCCGGCATCGCCGGCATCCAGGAGAGACAGTCCGAGCCCGTCCAGGAGATCTGGATCGCCCGGGCGAATCGTCAGCGCCCGCCGGAAAGTTTCGACCGCCCGGGGATCCTCGGCCTCGTGCTCCGCCACCGCCAGGTTGCGCTGATAGTCGGCGTTGCCGGGCTCGAGCCGCACCGCCTCAGCATAGGCGCGCAGCGCTTCCTGAATATTGCCCCGCTTCAGCTCGACCGAGCCGAGATTGGTGTACCCGACGGCGCTCCGCGGATCGATGGCGACGGCGCGCCGCAGCAGATCGCGCGCCTCCTGGTCGCGCCCGAGGCCGATCAGGGCGTGGGCCAGGTTCACCAGGTACTGCACGTTCCCGGGCTGCAGCCGCACTGCCTCCCGGTAGTGGGCCACCGCCTCGTCCCCCTGCTTCTGGCGCGCCAGAACCCCGGCCAGGTTGTAGTGGCCGTCGGCGAAGTCACCCCACAGACCGAGGGCCTTCGTGTAAGCATTCGTCGCCGTGGCATCGTCCCCGCGCTCCTCGCTCGCGGCCGCAAAATTGAACAGGGCCCGCACGCTGTCCGGTGTGACCCGAAGCGCCGCCCGGAAGATGGTGTAGTCGTCACGCCAGTCCCGCAGCCGCACGACGGTGCGCGCCGCCAGGGCCACCAGGACCAGCGCGACGGCGAGGCGCGCCGCCCGCCCCGCCCACCGACCCTGTCCGCTCAACCGGTCGGTTCCCCAGGTGATCGCGGCCGCCGACACGAGACAGAATCCCACCGAGGGGAGGTACAGGAGGCGCTCGGCCATGAGGGTGCCGATCGGGAAGAGCAGGTTGGCGACCGGGGCGAGCGCGAGGCCGATCCACGCGACGGCAAAGGCGCCGCCGGGAGAACGATGCCCGCACCCGACGCTGGTGGCGGCCCAGGCCAGGACGAGGGCCCCGCCCGCCAGGGCCCCCGGGTCGAGCGGACCGGTGACGGGCGGGATGGCCGCGAAGGAGTAATCGATCGACATGCGGGCGGGCCAGATCATGAGCAGGGCGTACTTCGCGATCACCTTGAGCGCTGTCAGGCGTCCCTGGAGGAATGGCCACTGGACGATCGGGTTGTCGAGGAACGGGATTGGCGCGGCCGCACCGGCACTGGACAGGACGGCGTGACGCAACACCAGGATGCCTCCAAGCGTCGCGAACCCGGCCAGATGGAAGAGGTAGACCGGACGCCGGTCCGACAGGAGCAGGTCCGCGGCGAGAACCAGCGCGGGGGTGACCGCGGCGTTCTCCTTCGCCAGACATCCGATGACGAACAGGACGAGCGACAGCGCGTACCAGGCCCATGGGGCGGCGCCGCGAACCATCCCGGTCCGCGGCCGCCCCGCCTCGCGCCCGGTCAGGAAGGCCAGCACGGATCCCAGAGCGCCGCCGGCCGCCAGGAGCTCGGCGCGTCCGACCACCTCACCCAGCACCTCCGTGTGCGCCGGATGGACGGCGAACAGCAGACCGGCGAGGAGCGGCGTGTCGAGGGACTGGCGCAGGCGTAACGCCCCCGGCGCCGCCGGCGGGACGAGCCGGCCCGCCAGTCGAAACACCAGCATGCTGTTCAGCACGTGCAGAAGCAGATCGACCACGCGATAACCGAACGGGCGCAGACCACCCATCGAGTGGTTCAGCGTGAACGTCAGCAGAGTGATCGGGCGATAAAGAGACGGGCCAGCGACGTCGCCCGGCATCCAGTATCCGGTCGAGACCACCTGCGGCAGGAGTTCGAGTCCGCGAATCCTTTCGTTCTGCTCGATGATGCGGTGATCGTCGTGGATGAAGCCCGGCCGCACGGACGGCAGGTTGACCAGCGCGCAGACGACCGCGACGGCCAGCGCGGCCGCGCGACCGCGCGCGGCCGGGAATCGGCCGCCCCCGGCCGCCGCGGCCCCGTCCTCGCGGGACGTCACTTTTTCACGCCGCCGACGTAGCCCAGCGACCGGAGGTTCTCCTCCAGATCGGGCGGCAGCGGAGGTTCTTCCCGGTCGTTCCTTCCCGGATCGCCGGCCACGAGGTCGAGGAGGGTCTTGCGCAGCGCCGCTTCCTCCTCGGCGTGACTGCCCAGCGCATTGGTGGCTTCGCCCGGATCGGTCTGCAGGTCGTAGAACTCCCAGAGTGGCCCTCCCGACTTCGTCGGGATCATGATCAGCTTGTAGTGATCGCTGCGCATCATGCGCCACTTGCCCGCCACGCCCTCGACGTACTGCCGCGGGTTCTCCCTGTAGAAGTTGCGGCCGGACTCGGAATAGGCGAGGGGGGCGGGACCGGTCTCCTGGCCGCGAATCCGCGGCACCAGGCTCGCCCCCTGAAGGCCTCCGGGGGTCGGCAATCCCGCGACCTCCAGCACGGTCGGCATGATGTCGACGGTGCGCGCCTGCGACTCGACCACGGCGCCCGGCGGGAGGGAGGGCGGGTAGCTGATAATCAGCGGTACGCGGACGGTCTGCTCGTAGAGATAGGCGCCGTGTTCGAAGAAATAGTCGTGCTCTCCGAGACTTTCTCCGTGGTCGGCCGTCACCACCACGATCGTGCCCGCGAGGAGGCCCATGCTCTCCAGGGCGCGGAACAGCTCCCCCGCCGCGCGGTCCGCCACGGCGACCTCACCGTCGTAATGCGCCACGGCGTGGCGCACCTCACGCTCGGGCAGCCGGGTCCTGCCGAAGATGATATCGCCCCGCTCCACGCCCGGTCCGGCCTCCTCGTTGAACGTGTGCGGTCCGCGGTAGCCGGGGTCGAAGGTCTCGGCATAGGGGGCCGGCGGGTCGTACGGCCAGTGGGG
This sequence comes from Acidobacteriota bacterium, assembly GCA_036826235.1. Taxonomy (GTDB): domain Bacteria; phylum Acidobacteriota; class Polarisedimenticolia; order Gp22-AA2; family Gp22-AA2; genus Gp22-AA3. The sequence goes on from DAISWT010000035.1 coordinate 9,991, forward strand.
GGCGTTGTAGCGCACCCACAGGAAGAACGGAGCGTCCTTGCGCTTCCGGCCGCGCAGCCACTGGATGGCCTTGCGGGACGCGTCGCTGTCATTCTTGGCCGGCAGGTAAACCTTGTTCCCCTGGGGGTCGAGATAGATGTCGGGGTCGTAGATGTCGAAGTCACGGTGCAGCCCGACATTGAGCCCCTGGGTCACGGCGAAGCATTCGTAGTCGCTGTCCTTGAGCGCGCGCGTGAGGGTCAGGCGCCCGGCCAGGATCTCATAGTTCTGTCCCTCGTAGCGCAGGCCGTGCGCCATCGGATAGACCCCGGTCAGGATGGACGGAAACGATTGGACCGTCCGGCCGGCCGCGGTAATGGCCACCCGGAACAGAACACCCCGGCGCGCCAGCGTGTCGATGTACGGGCTGGTCGGGCGGGAGTAGCCGTAGCAGCCGAGGTGATCGGGGCGGAGGGTATCGACGGTGATCAGGAGGACGTTTGGACGCCCGCGCGGTGTGGAAGCCGGCATCCCCCCGCCGGCGCAGGCGCACAGCGCAACCAGAGCCAGCGGCGCGAGAAGGGCCCGCGTTGTCGCGCGGCACCCGACCGGTCCCGCGTCAGGCATGCGGAGCGGGGACCCCGGCCGGGCGGGGTACGGCGCGCGTCTGGCCGCGTGGCCCGCCGTAGCGCTCGTCAAACAACCGGCCCCACTCGGTGCCGCGGAACCGGGCGATCTTGGCGCGACCGACGGTCGGGTACCACAGCAGATCATGGTAGAAGTTCGAGGCGACAGGCGCCCAGACGACCAGCGGGGAGTGCAGGGCGATCTTCTCGAGGAAGCGCAACGGCCCCCGGCGCAGCATCTGGTCACCCCAGATCACCAGGGACCGCCGTACCTTGAAATGGAGATTCACATCGGAGACGTCGTCCCCCACCAGCTCGATCTCCCGAGGGTCGGCCACCCCCAGGCCGCGATCATGACACATCCGGAGATATCGGATGGACAGCGGGTCGAATCCCATCAGACGCGCCGCCACGGCGTCAATCGCGACCGAGTCCGCTCCGGCGAGGATCACGTTGCCGACGACCGGCTCCATGGTCCGGGGCCCCGCGCCGTCGCCGCACACTGTTCCGTCCATGACCGTGAAGATCCCGGGATGCAGCTCCTTCTGCATGTACATGAGATCGACCAGCACCTCGTGCATGTGCTTGTGGGCGTAATGCCGCACCTCCTTCAGCAGCCCCCCGAAGGAGTTCTTGATCGATCCGGTGGTCGTCGCGTGCCCGTGGGTCTTGACCGTGGGGAGATGGACGATGTTCTTGCCGGGATAGATCGCGGGGATCTCGATCCCTTCCGGGAAGATCGCGTTCAGCTTGAGCAGCGGCGATCGGAACCGGTAGACGCGCCATTCGACTTCCGGCAGCGCGGTGAAGGTCAGCCCGAGATCCTGCAGCACCGGCAGCCAGCGGTTGTTGGCGGCTCCCTTCCAGGGGTCGGTGACGACGGTCTTATTCTCGGCCGGCAGAAGACGCGTCCGGTCGTAGCCATCTTCGAGCATGGTGGACAGGACACCCTCCACCTGCCAGGGCTGACTGGAGCAGGCGGGAAAATATTTCGTCCACGAGAGATTCAGCTTGATGATGGTCGAGACGGAGGGATCGATGACGGAACGGTAGGATGCCAGCCGCATGAGACGGCCGTAGTCAGTCACGACGGTCTGCGGCGTGGTGCGCAGGGCGGCTATCTTCGGACGGGCCATGCGTGGTCTCCCGGCGCGCGAGCGGCGCCCGGCACCGGCTCGACTGCCACGTCCATTATAGGGTGTCCCCGGGCCCGCGTCACGCCGGCTCCCGCCGGCCGCGGGACCTACCCGGAAGCCGGGCCCACCCCATAAAGCAGGACCACGACCGTCATGGTCCAGAGCCCGACGCAGATCAGCAGGGGCCTGTCGGTCAGGAGAGTGGTGGTGGGGCTTCCCCCGCCCCCCTTCTGGTGCACGAGGTAGAGATAGCGGAAAATCCCGTACAGGACAAACGGCACCGTCAGATAGAGATGACCTGTGCCGAGCTTCATCTGGACCTCGGGGGACACCGAGTACAGAATGTACATCAGAAGCGTCGAGGGCGTCACCACGTTGATCATCTGGTCGATGTAGTCCAGGGAGTACTCCTTCAGGATGAGACGGTGCTCGTGCGCCCGCTCCAGACTCTCGAGCTCCTGCCGCCTCTTGCACAGCGCCAGGAATAGAGACAGGAGGATGGTGCACATGATGAGCCAGTGGGAGATCTCCACCCCGATGATCATCGCGCCGGCGACGGCCCGCAGGACAAACCCCGACGCAATGGCCATGACGTCGATGATCACCACCTCCTTCAGCCAGAACGAATACACGAGGTTGATCACCACGTAGATTAGGAGCACCGCGCCGAACGGCCCTGATAGGATGAAACCGGTCATCACGGAGCCGGCCAGGAGCAGTATGGCGGCGGTCAGGGCCGGCAGGGTCCCGAGAGCCCGTGAGGCGATCGGCCGCCTGGCCTTGAGCGGATGCTTGCGATCGCGATCGGCGTCGAACAGGTCGTTGATGATATAGACGCCGCCGCTGGCGCAGCAG
>DAISWT010000035.1:12634-13235 GCA_036826235.1 Acidobacteriota bacterium
GTCAGTTTCTTGGCGAAGATCAGCGCCGCGAACACCACCAGATTCTTGATCCACTGCCGCGGGCGCATCGAGACCAGTAGGCCGACCAGGACGGACGCCCGTTTGGTCCAGAGATCGACGGCCCGCTTCGGCACGGAACTGCCCTCCTCGATGGTGGCACGACGGCGTGAGGGGCGGGGATCTTAGCACCCGCCCTCGCGCCGGTCAAAATCCGGACCACCCTGAAGGACTACAATCCCGCCCGTGCGCGTCGTCGTCCTGATACCCGCCCGCAACGAAGAGGCTTCTCTGCCGCTCGTTCTCGGCGCCATTCCTGCCGACCGGGTCGAGGAAGTCGTGGTGGTGGACAACGCCAGCACCGACCGTACCGCGGACACGGCGCGGTCCAAGGGCGCCACGGTCCTGTTCGAGCCACGCCCCGGATACGGCCGACTATCTCCATGCTCGCGGGCACACCGTCGAGGTCGTGACCACAGCGCGCGTCACGCCGCCACGCGTCGACTATCCCGTCTACTGGGCGCCGCGCCGAATTCCCAAAGGATTGCTCCACGTGCACTGTGCCCGGCTCATCCGCGCGCACGGCGTGCTCGCGGACGTCGTC
>DAISWT010000036.1:0-13199 GCA_036826235.1 Acidobacteriota bacterium
GCAGGATGGCCTCGGCGGCGCTCTCAACCGCTTTGAGCGACACGTTGCCGATGAAACCGTCGCAGACGATGACGTCCGCTTCGCCGTTGAAGACGTCGCGCCCCTCCACGTTGCCGATGAAGTTCAAGGGGGCCTCCTTGAGGACCCGGAACGCCTCGCGCGTCACCTCGTTCCCCTTGGTGTCCTCCTCACCGATGCTCATCAGCCCGACGCGGGGATTGCGCACCCCCAGCACCTCGCGGCTGTAGAGATGGCCCATGACGGCGAACTGCACCAGGTGCTCCGGCCGGCAGTCGATGTTGGCGCCGACGTCGAGCCAGACCGAGGGACCCTTCAGGTTGGGGACCACGGCGCACAAGGCCGGCCGCTCCACGCCCTCGAGGACGCCACAAGTCATCTTGACCGTGGCCATCACCGCTCCGGTGTTCCCGGCGCTCACCACCCCCGCGGCCCGGCCGTCGCGCACCAGAGTCGCGGCCACCCGGATGGAGGAATCCTTCTTGCGTCGGAACGCCGTGACCGGGGACTCGTCCATCCCCACCGCTTCGCTGGCGTGCACGATCTCGATCGGCAGCCCGACGGCGCGGTGCTTGGCGAGCTCGACCTCGATCTCGTGGCGGCGGCCGACAAGAATCAGCTGCGCCCCGTATTCACGGGCGGCGAGGACCGAACCGGCGACAGGATGAGCGGGTGCAAAGTCACCTCCCATCGCGTCGATGGCGATCTTGATCTCCACTCAGGTCCCTTCCCGTACGCGCATCGGGCCCGCCGGTCGCCGGAGGAGCGACCCGCCCGGGATGGTCCGGATGGCTCCGGGTCGGAGGGGCGCCGGCGCGGGCGCCCGATCCCGCTTCAGATCTCGCCGACCTCGATGACTTCCCTCCCCTTGTAGTATCCGCAGTGAGGGCAGACCCGGTGGGGCAGTTTGTCCTCCTGGCAGTTCGGGCATTTCGAAAGGGCGGGGCGGGTCAGGGCGTCGTGGGCGCGCCTCTTGTCCCGGCGCGCGCGCGAGTGGTGCAGAGCCGGATTCGGCATCGGTGCGTCCTTGTGGCTCTAGAGGAGATTTTTCAGGACCCGGAGTCGAGGATCCTCGGTCCTCTTCTCCGCACATGCGCAGGAGCCGGCATTGAGGTTGGTTCCGCACCTCGGGCACAGGCCCGGACAGTCCGGCCGGCACAGCGGCTTGAGCGGCAGGCCGAGATACACCTGTTCGGAGACGAGGGCCATCAGATCAATCCGGGCGCCGTCGAAATGGATGACCGTCGCCATCTCCTCATCGATCCGGCTGTTCTCACGCGCGCCGCCCTCGGGTGACGTGGTGTAGAACAGGTCGAACGGCAGGTCCAGCGGTGACGAGTATTCCTCCAGGCACCGACTGCAGGACAGCGTCAGGGCGGTCTCGATCCGTCCCGCGAAGGAGAACCCATCCTGATCCCGCTGCAGCTCGCCGCTCAGTTGCACCCTGTCCACCCGTATGGAATCTTGATCACTCAGGGGAAGGCGAAACGCGTCGATCGAGCGACTGACGATCAGTCCCTCGGGACCTATCTCCTTTGTTTCTATGAACATGACGCTTCGATTCACGCGGACGGCGCATTATAACACGAGGAGGGACCGTGTCAATTGCGCGGCAGGTGAGCCTTCCAGCGCTTCGCGGGCGGGAGCGCGCCTCCCGGGGGGGTGGAGGGGCGCCGGGTGATCATCAGCGTTTCTCACGCTCGAGCTCTTTCAGAGAAGCCTGCGCTTCGGCGTGGGCCGGAACGAGCTCGAGGGCCTTTTCGTACTCCCTCTTCGACTTGGCGTGCAGGCCGTGGGACCTGTAGAAGTGCCCGAGCGCCACGAAGTGGGTGGGATTGAACGGCTCCAGCTCAGCGGCCCGCGCCAAGGCGCTCTCGGCCCGCTTCTGCCAGCGGTAATCCGGGTTGCGCTGGAGGGCCTGGCCCAGAAGACCGAAGACGGCGGCATTCTTGTCGCTGTAGGAGGTCGCAAACTCGCAGTAGCGGATGCAGTTGAAGAAATCCCCCATCTTGAAATAGTCCCTGGCCTTGGTGAAGAACTGCTCGGCCATGCGTCCTTTCTCCTCCTCCAGCGACTGCTTTTCCGTCTTGGTCATCTCCTTGCGCATGGCCAGCGTCTCGAGGTCGAGGTTCACCACGCGCTCGGTGCTGGAACCGCTCGCCCGCGCCTGACCCAGCTTCTGGGATCGCACAGCCAGGAAAGCCTCCAGGATCCGGGCCTCGATGATCTGCAGTTCTTCCCTGAGGTCGTGCTGCACCTTCTTCATGAAGCGGGAAGGCTGGTAGCGCTCCTTGCGCTCGAGATAGGCCGTCTTGATCTGGTCCTGGGCGGCATTTTCGTCGACGCCCAGGACGTCCTGGAGGGTCCCCTGTCGCGCCAGGCCGTAAAAGTCGAGGACTTCCGCCCTCTCGCGATCCTCGCGACGCTTCTTCTCTTCCTCGCCCCGCACGAGGTCCCGGCAGCTCAGAGGACCGGGGGCGATGGCTGGGACGAAGTTGACCAGTCCCAGGATGAGCAGGCCGAACAGGAATCTGGCGGCGGCTTCCTCCGCGGCGGGGGGAACCTGGGCGAGCACATCGCGCACCTTGGTCCGGCCGTCGATGCGGGACAGGAGGAACCCTTCGATGGGCGCGAGGGTCAGCTGGTCGACCGGCAGATAGACCTCGTCCGGCAGCCCGAGGCCCCTGTCCTGACGCAGAAGCGCTTCGCGGATTGATTCGAAGCCGACCATGGAACGGAGCGCCCGGATGATCATCTCGAAGCTGACGACGACGTTGGTCTCCAGGACGCCGGCGGTCACGGGCGCCTCCTCGAAGCGGTATTCGATCTCCTCCCAGCGGAACACCGCGGTCAGGATGCTCTGCGCCAGATCGCGGTTCGCCGCCTTGAGCGTGGCGGGCGTCAGCAGACCGCGGCGTGCGGCGACCTCCGCCACCTGCCGATCGTCGAGCCCCTTGAGCGTCTCGGCCTCCTCCGGCCGCATGAACCCGCGCTCGACCAGGAGGGCCGACAGGCACTCGTCGGGGAGTGTGGACGAGCCGGACAGGATCATCCCCCGGTCGAGCAGGACCCGCTTTTCGACTCCGCTGCGGGCCAGCACGAGCGTGCCGGTCCGCTCGTTCAGATACAGGTCGCGAATCAGCTCCGCCAGAGCCGGTGGCGCGAAGAAGCCGCGCAGCGCCGCCGGCGAGCCGGGCGCCGCGGGCGCGGCCGATCCCTCGCCGCTCATGCGGCGGTCGCTCCCGCGGAAGGCAAGCCCGGCTTTGCGTCCGCGGGTCCCTCGAGGAGGAGAGAGATGAACACGGTCGTCCCCTCGCCCGGCTTGCTCCGGAGCCAGATCCTCCCGCCGTGGCAGTCCACCACAAGTCTGCAGAACGTCAGACCGAGACCCGAGTCGTAGAGCATGCGCCGGCCCGCTTCCGAGTCGCCCGCGACGAACTTCTCGAAGATGCGCGGCTGCAACTCCTCGGGGATGCCCTCGCCCGTGTCGCTGACCGTCAGGGTGATCCGGGCGCCGTCGCGCTGTGCGTCCACGATCACCTGGCCGCCGCTCGGGGTGTGCTTGAACGCGTTGTTCAGCAGGTTGGCCACGACCCGGCTGACCAGCTCGCGGTCGACGCGCGGCGCCGGCAGGTCGGGACTGACGCGGTTCTCGAGCAGGATGCCGTCCCGCGCGCTCAGGCCCATCATCTCGTCCACGTTCTCCTGCACCACCTTGTGCAGCGGCACGGGCTCCAGACGGAGCGGCATTTTCCGCTCCTCCAGCTTGCCGATCTGCAGGATGTTCAGGATCATCCGCATCAGTTGGCGGGCGCTCTCCTGGGTGCGCAGCAGGAGCTCCCCCAGACGCGCGGGGCTCATCATCTCGACGTTCTGCATCTGGATCAGCTGGATGTTTCCCATGATGCTCGCGAGGGGATTCTTGAGATCGTGCACCACCATCTGCATCATCGACTCCTTGAACCCCTGCATGCGCACCAGTTCCAGGTTGGCCGCCTCGATCTCCGATTTCTTGCGCTCCAGCTCGTCCTGCAGCCCCTTGACCCTCAGGACCGAGCGCACCTTGGCCAGCAGCTCCACCTTGTTGATCGGCTTGCTCAGGAAGTCGTCGGCGCCGAATTCCAGGGCCTGGACCTTGTCCTCGAGGGCGTTGAGCGCCGTCACCATGATGATCGGGAGGAGGCGGGTTTGGTAACGCCCCTTCAGCCTCTGGCACAGCTCGAAGCCGCTCATCTTGGGCATCATCACGTCCAGCAGGAGCAGGTCCGGTGAATCGTTTTCGACGACCTGCAGGGCGTCCTCACCGTTGTAGGCCTTCAACACCTGGTAGCCGCTCGACCTCAGGATCGATTCCATCAGCCGCACGTTGCGCTGGTCGTCGTCGACGACCAGAACGGAGCCGGTTTCGCTGGCCTGGACGTCGGGCATCGGGCTTTCGTGTGCCACGGTCATGCTCCCGGCGTCAATTGGAGGAGAAGCCCGCGTCGCGATGGAGGAAGGCCGCTATCTGCCGCGGGAGCTCGCCCGGCTCGATCGGCTTCGGGATGTAACCCGCGCATCCGGCCTCCTTCGCCCTGACCTCGTCCCCCTTCATGGCGTGGGCCGTCAGGGCGATGACGGGAATGTCCCGGGTCTCCGGATTGCCCCTGAGGAGACGCGTCGCCCGGAGCCCGTCCATCCCCGGGAGCTGGATGTCCATCAATATGAGGTTCGGATGGATGAACTTCAAGGCGTCCAGCGCTTCCTCGCCGGTGGTCGATTCGACGACCCGGTAACCGTTCGATTGCAGAATGTCCCGCACCAGCTTCATGTTGATCGGGTTGTCTTCCACCACGAGGATGAGGTCACCCTCGCCTTCGGCTGTGCGCGTCAGCGCGCTGACACCCTCTCGCCCGGCGCCCTCCCGCGTGGCGTCGACGTCGGGCGCGCGGGCCAGGACGCCCGGAATGATGAAGGTGAAGTCGCTCCCCGCACCGAATCGGCTTTTGAGAGTCACGCGGCCGCCGTGCATCTCGACGAACTTACGGACCAGCGTGAGGCCCAGACCGGTGCCCTGGTACCGCCGCGCGTAGGATCCGTCCACCTGGGTGAAGGCGTGGAAAATGCGCTCCTGATCTTCCTCCTTGATTCCGATGCCGGTGTCGATGACCGAGACCGCCAGCGACTCGCCGTCGCGCCGCGCCCGCACGGTGACGCAGCCACCCGGATGCGTGAACTTGACCGCGTTGCTCAGGAGGTTGTTCATCGTCTGCTTGACCTTGCTGCGGTCTGCCAGGATTTCGAGATCGGCCTCCGCGACGTCGGAAACGAGCTCGATGTGCTTGCGTCCCGCCTCCACGCGCAGGAGCGCCATCGTCTCCTCGACCACCGGTCCGATCTCGAACTCCTCCAGGCTGAGTCTCATCTTGCCGGCCTCGATCTTCGACAGGTCCAGGATCTCGTTGATCAGCTCCAGAAGGTGGCGGCCGCTCGACAGAATGTCCGCCACGTAGTCCTTCTGATCCTCGTTGAGGTTCCGCGCGCCGGCGTCGAGCAGCAGCTCGGAGAACCCGATGACCGCGTTCAGGGGGGTGCGCAGCTCGTGCGACATGTTCGCGAGGAACTCGCTTTTCAGGGAGTTGGCCCGTTGCAGCTCGAGGTTGGATTCCTGAAGCTTCTGGTTGACGATCTCGAGCTCCTGCGTGCGCTCCTTCACCTTGCGCTCGAGGTCCGCGTTCATGCGTTCGATGTCCTCGAGATGCTGCTTCTTCTCCTCCAGCTTGTCGAGGTAGAGCTTGTACGAGTAGTAGATGAGGACGCAGAACGGCAGCGACAGCACAAACGAATAGATGCCGAAGCGCTCCAGGAAATACGACATCCCCAGGGCCAGCGAGCCGCCCGCGAAAAACGACGGCGCCGACCAGAGGAAGTTCTCGTGCCAGACCCGGAAAAGGTTCAACCGGCCTGAAAGTGTCACGACGCCCGAGACACTGTAGGTGTTGACCAGGTAGAACACCAGCGTCGCGATCATGAGGGCGAACAGCGGGTAGCCTCCGGCGGTGCCCTGGCCGAAGCCGCCGAAGAACACGTAGGTGTTGCAGGTCGCGAAGGTGGTGATGACGAACGAGCTGATGTTGAACAAGGCACGGTAGAACTCCATGCGGGGCGCGCGGATGAAGCACAGACTGCTGATGCAGATGATGGCGATCAGCACGGCGTTGGCGGTGCCGAGGAGGATCATCGTCGCGAGAATGAACGGGTGCGAGATCGACATCTCGACGCGCATCCCGAGGTGGACCGTGTGCGGCGCCATGATGGCGCCGATCAGGGCCAGGGTGAGGAACTCGGTGTTGAAGGTGAGGGTGCCGGAGCGCAGGACGAAGAGGAGGATCCCCAGGGCGGCCGCGTAGGTGGCCAGGATGTAAATCCGGGTGCCCCGGTTGAGTTCCTTCATGCGATCACGCCCGCCCCGACGCGGCGGTCGCGGGCCGGCGGGCAGCGCTCAGTTCGACGACGGCCCCCGCCCGATGTCGTACTTCTTCAGCTTGCTGTACAGGCTGCTGCGGTTGATGCCGAGCACCGATGCGGCGAGCTTCTTGTTCCAGTTGCACTCGGCCAGGGTCTTGAGGATATAGAGGCGTTCGTTCTCGTACAGCGACAGCTTGACTTCGGCCCCCTCCACCGCTCCATCCTTCAGGTTCGGAGGCAGATCGCTGAACTCGATCAGGTCGCCCTTGGAGAGGATGACCGTGCGCTCCAGGACGTTCTCCAGCTCCCGCACGTTCCCCGGCCAGGAATAGCGCGTCATCACCTCCATCGCCTCGCTGGAGAAGCCGCGCATGGATTTCCCGGTCTTCTTCGAGACCCGCTCCAGGAACTCCATGCCGAGGGTCGGGATGTCCTCGACGCGCTCCCGAAGGGGCGGGATGTGGATGGGGATGACGTTCAGCCGGTAGAACAGATCGTTGCGGAAGCTGCCCCGCTCCATACCCTCCTGCAGGTTCTTGTTGGTGGCGGCGATCACCCGCACGTCCACCTCGATCGTCTCTTCACCACCGACCCGCTCGAAGCGGCGTTCCTGGAGGAATCGCAGGAGCATGAGCTGCGTCGCCGGGGAGATGTCACCGATTTCATCGAGGAAGATGCTCCCGCTATGGGCCAGCTCGAAGCGCCCCTTTTTCTGCTTGACCGCGCCGGTGAAGGCGCCCTTCTCGTGGCCGAACAGCTCGGAATGCAGGATGCCCTCGGAATACACCGCGCAGTTCGCCTCGACGAACGGCCGGTCGGCGCGCAGCGAGTTGTAATGCAGGATGCGCGCCAGGAGGCCTTTACCGGTGCCGCTTTCACCCATGACCAGCACGGTCGAGTCGGTGGCCGTGACCTCCTGGAGGAGGTCGTGAATCTGCTTCATCTTCGGGCTCTTGCCCAGGATGGCGTTGAAGGCATACTGGCCCTGCAGATTGCGCCGCAGCTCAAAATTCTTCACTTTCTCCGAGTGCAGCTCCTCCAGGGCGCGCCGCCTCTCGTAACCCATCTGCTTGATCTCGGCCGCCCTGTCCGCCAGTCCCAGAAGGAGATCCTCGGAGACCGGCTTGCGCAGGAAGTCGTACGCCCCCTTCCGGAGGGCGAGGATGGTCGCGTCGACTTCGGGGCGCGAGGCCGAGACCGCCACCGGCGTCTCGGGAGACGCCTCCTTGAACCGCGACAGCACCTCGATGCCGCCGCCGTCGGGCAATTCCACGGCGACGATCACAAGATCGAAGTTGTGGGCCCTCATGCGCTCGAGGGCCAGCGCGGCTCGATCGACGGAAACGACGCGGTGTCCCGCGCGCGTCAGGATGCCTGACTGGACGCGCGCCGATTCGGCGTCGGCATCGACAAGAAGAACGTTGGCCTTGGGAGTCACGTTGCCCTCCTGTGTCGTGTCCAGAAGGACAGCAAGAAGCGTTCCACGCCCCGACACGGTGGTCTCGCTAGCAACACGCGCCTCTTCAGCGCCTTGCGGGGATGACGAACCCGAGATCGCTCCGCGGTGGCCTGGAGAGCGACGTTTTTGGCAGTCGCGATGGCGGGAAATGTAACGCGGCGTCCGTCAGACGCCGCTCCACGCCTCAGGTCCTGACCAGTGTGAGGACACGCGTCAGGTCGTCGACGGAGGCATCGAACCTGAGGCTTTCCCCCTTGCGGAACGGCCCCGGCGTGACCGGGCGCACCACCCGCACCGTCTCCATACCCAAGGCGCCGGCACCGTCCAGCTCGAAGCCGTTACCGTCCCCGACGAACAGGCACTCGGCCGGCTGCACACAGAGCGCCTCGCACGCCTTGAGATAGATGCCCGGCTGCGGCTTGAGGATCCCGACGCGGAACGAGAACACCGCCTCCTTGAAATAGCCGTTCAACCCCAGCCTTTCGACCAACAACGCCGCGGTGGAGGACGCATTGCTGACCAGACCGGTCGTCACCTCCCGGTGGGCGCGCAGCGCGCCGAGTGTCGGCAGGACATCCGGGTAAAGGGACGAGCCGGATGTCATGTGCTCTTCCTCCATCCGGACCACGCGGCTGACCATCGCTTCGTCCGGCTCGGCGCCGCAGGCGCGCGCGGCATACCGGACGCGGGCGGCGATGTCCGGCAGGACCCCCGTCTGAGCCTGGTCGCTCGCTGCGATCCACGCCCCGATGAAGCGCTCGGGGGGCACGCCCAGAACCTGCGCCGCCTCGCGCTTTCCCGCGAGGTACCTTCCCGAATCGATGCGCACCAGCGTGTCGAACAGGTCGAAGAGCACGGCGCGATGCGGGCCGCGGATCATCGGGCGCCTCCAGGCCCCGTAAGAATGGTGTCCGTCCGGCCGCCTGTCAATCCGCTCCGGAGCGGGGCGCGGCCGGCGGCCTTCTCGCTGTGGTACGCTGTCATCGTGGAGCGACGACCCGTGCAGCGCCACTCCAGCCTCACGCGCGCGACCGTCGCGCCCGCGATCATCCTCGCCGCCGCCGTGACCAGCGCCGCCGCCTCGCCCGTCCCGCCCGCGGCCGACGGGATGATCCGGGCCGGCCTGCGCGACCTGCACGACGGTCTCTACGACAGGGCCGAGACCAGCTTCCGGCAGGCTGCCAGGGCCGTCCCGGGCGATCCCGGCCCGAAGCTGTTCATCGCCTTCGACCTCTGGTGGCGGATTCTGGAGGACCCCGCGGATCAGAGTCGGGATGGGCCGTTTCTCGACACGATCCAGGAAGCCGTCGAGGCGGGCGACCATCTGCTTCAGGAATCCCCCGATGACGTCCGCGTGCGCACGGCCGTCGGGACGGCCCACATCCTGCGCTCGCAGGTCGAGGGGCTCCGGCACAATTTCTTCAAGGCAAGCCAGGAGGCGCGGCGGGGGAAGAAGAGTCTCGAGGCCGTGCTCGCGGCCGACAGAGGCTACAGGGACGCCCTGTTCGGTCTGGGCGCCTACAACTATTACACGGAGAAGATTCCGGGCCTGGCGCGGGGGCTTCTGTTCATGCCGCACGGCGACGCCGACCTGGGTCTCCGGCAGCTCAAGACGCTGGCCGAATCGGACTCTTATTTCAGCACCGATGCCCTGCTGCTCCTGGCGCTGATCTGCGCCAGCCGGGACGAGCAATGCTACGGCGACGCGCTCGCCCACCTGGCGCAGGCGCTCAGGAGGAGTCCCGGCTCGCCTCTCATCCTCGGCACGATCGCCGGTCTCAAGACCCGCCTCATGGACTACCCGGCCGCGATCGAAGGTTTCGAAAAGGCCCTCGCGGCCGCTTCGGGTTCCGGAGAGGAACGAGCCCGGCAGCGCCGGATCCTGAGCCTCTATCTGGCGGACGCGCTGGTCGCCGACTGGCGCCTCGCCCGCGCTGCCGAGGTACTGCGCGACGTGGGCGATGCCGACGGGCTTCCCGGGCGCGATCGTCAAGCGCTGGAGAGGGTGGCCCGTGAGATCGCATTGAAGTGCGGCGAACCCCCCGGGCCTCTCCCGGCCGCCGCCCCCGGGGGCTCCGGTTCGGCAGGGGCCGGCCCGCCGGTCCGGAACTCCCCCGGAACTGCGGCGACGCCGGTCGTGCCCCTGGGGGAGCGGGTGCATGCAGCCCTGCGTTCACACGAGGAAGGACGCGATATCGAAGCGCTGTCCATCCTCGAGGCGGCCGCCGGGGACCGCCCGCAGCATCCCCTGCCGCGCATGCTCTCCGGCCGGCTTCTCTTTCTCGCGGGCAACGACGCCGGGGCCGCCAGGGAACTGGCCGCCGCGCGGGAGCGCGCCACGGATCCGCCGCCCTGGATGGCCGGATCGATCGAGCTCTATCTCGCCCTGGCCGAGAGCCATCTGGGTCATCACGCCGCGGCGCGGGAGCATTTCCAGGCCGCCAGCCAAGTCAAGCGTTTCCGTTCGGTGGAGCGCGCTTTGCTGGAGCTGCAGGAAGGGTCGCCGCCCCACGGACGTTGCTCGCCGTCGGCGGGGAGGGAGGGTGAGAGAGCAGGAGCTAGCGGGACAGGACCCTGAGGACCCGCACTACATACTGTTCGGTTTCCCGGAACGGCGGGATCCCCCGGAAATGGTCGACCGCCTCTTCTCCGGCGTTGTAGGCCGCCAGAACGAGGCGCACCTCGCCGCTGTACCGTTCCAGGAGCACCTTCAGGTAGCGCACCCCACCGTCGACGTTGTCCACCGGATTGAAGACGTTGCGCACGGCGAAGCGGGACGCCGTATCCGGCATGAGCTGCATCAGTCCCATGGCGCCGCGCGGCGACACCGCGAAGGCGTCATAACGCGATTCGACTTCGATGACTGCGCGCACCAGTGCTTCGTCGACCTGGTACTTGCGGGCGATGCGCCCCGCCAGATCGCGCAGCGCCTGCCGATCGAAAACCGCACCCGGCACGAGCTCCATGAGGGGACCGGGATCCGCCCGGGGCTCGATCATTGTCGCCAGCGCAGCTTGCGGAGCCGACGGCGAAATCCCGGCCGGTGGGGAAGCGGGCGCGGGCAGGGGCGCCTGTGGCTCCCGCCGGATGGCGACGATCTGGTCGTTCAAGAGCGCGATCTCACCGCCACCCTCCATCATCAGCACGACACGGTCCCCGTCCATCCGGTAATCGGACACGGTCAGGGAGCGGCCGTTGCGTAGAAGGGCCACATCTCCTCTGACCGGCGTCGTCAGGGCGCAGGAGAGGGGGAGCGCGTAGACCATTGCGGCCAGACTGCGTCGCTTGGAGACTGGGCGATTCATGACGTGCGCGAATTATACGGCGATCCCGCCGCCCAGGCAACGTTCAAGTGGCTCGCCGCGCAGCCATTTAGAGGGCTCATGTGCGGTGAAACTCCTTCTCGAGCCGATCGAGTGTGAGCCGGAGCAGGACGGGGCGGCCGTGCGGGCAGGTCATCGGCAAGGCGGTGCCGAGAAGGTCGTCCACGATCGCCCGCATCCTGGGGGCGTCGAGAGGATGATTCGCCTTCACCGCCGCGTGACAGGCTGCGCTGGCGACGATCCGGTGCCTCAGCCGCTCCATCCCTTCGCTCTGGCGCCAGTCCAGGACCTCACCCAGCAACTCGCGCACCAGCCGGTCGATCATCGCGCCGGACATGAGCGCCGGGATCTCGTCGACGATGAGCGTGTTTTCCCCGAACGGCGCGATCGAGAGACCGAGGGCCCGCAACGACGGGTGGGACTCTTCGAAGGCGACACGCTCGGCAGGCGTGACCTCCACCGTGACGGGAAACAGGAGCCTCTGCGTGACCACCCCGCCCGACCGGCTCTCGGCCAGAAATCTCTCGTAGAGGACCCGCTCGTGCGCGGCGTGCTGGTCCAGGATCACCAGCCCGTCGGGAGCCGACGCGAGAATGTACGTGTCCCGGAACTGGGCCAGCGGGGCCAGCGGCACGCCCTCGAACAGACCTCTCCCCGGTGGTGGCGCGGCGGTGGACGACGGGACGTGCTGGTCTACAGTCTCGGAGAGGAACGGGGCGCCCGAGGTCGCACGACCCGGCTCGCCCGCCCCGCGAGGGTTCGGCCTCACGAACCACTCGCCCGGCGGCGGCTCGGCAATGCCGGTGGCCCGGGGCGTGAGGTCCTGAACCGGACGGCCCAGGCCGAGAGTCTGGAGGAGCGCCTCGCGTACCAGATCGTGCACGACACCTGGACGCAGAAACCGGACCTCGGCTTTCGCCGGATGGACGTTCACATCCACCTGCTCGGCGGGTATCTCCAGGAAGAGGTAGACGAGGGGATAGCGTCCTCTCGGCAGCAGGGTCGCGTAGGCTGCTTGAATGGCGTGCAGAATGCGGCGATCGCGGATCGGCCGGCCGTTCACGAACAGGTTCTGATCGGCCGACGTCGAGCGGCTCAAGGCGGGGGCGGAGCCGAGACCGGTGACCCGCAGAGCGCCGGCCCGCCGTTCCACATCG
This sequence comes from Acidobacteriota bacterium, assembly GCA_036826235.1. Lineage (GTDB taxonomy): Bacteria > Acidobacteriota > Polarisedimenticolia > Gp22-AA2 > Gp22-AA2 > Gp22-AA3. The sequence continues at coordinate 12,405 of DAISWT010000036.1, forward strand.
AGAAGCAGACCCGACTCGCGGCGTCCGACGATCTGGGCGACGCGCTCGCGGTAGTCGCCCGCCGCGGGCCAGGCGGCCAGGTCGCGCCCGCCGCTTTTCAAGGAAAACGCGATGCCCGGGGACACCGCGGCGATGCGCGTCACGATCGAGGCGATGTGCGATGTCTCGGTGGCCGGCGAGCGCAGGAACTTGCGCCGCGCGGGCGCGTTGTGGAACAGGCCCTCGACCGAGACCGTCGCACCCCGCGGATGCGCCGCGGGCTCGACCGACAGGACCCTGCCCGCGCGCAGGCGGACGCGTGTGCCCTGCGCCGCTCCGGTCGAGGTCGTCAGCACGAGGCTCGACACGGAGGCGATCGAGGGCAACGCCTCGCCCCGGAATCCGTAGCTCCGTATCGCCTGCAGATCGGAGGCCGAACGGATCTTGCTGGTCGCGTGACGCTCGAACGCCAGGACGGCGTCGTCCCGCTCCAGCCCCGACCCGTCGTCCGACACCAGGATCCGGTCGGTCCCGCCGCCCTCGACCGCCACGTCGATGCGCGACGCGCGGGCGTCGAGGGCGTTCTCCACCAGCTCCTTCACCACCGACGCGGGGCGCTCGATCACCTCGCCGGCCGCGATCTGGTTGGCGACGTTCGGATCGAGAACCCGGATCGTTCCCACGGTCACGCACCCCCTGACGAGGCCCGGACTGGTTCCTAGGCCAGGAGCATCTTCTTGCCGCGCGAATCAGTGATGCAGTAGTTCTCCACGGTGGCCAGCGTCTTCTCGAGTTTGGCGACATGGCAGATGGCGT
>DAISWT010000037.1:0-9888 GCA_036826235.1 Acidobacteriota bacterium
GTGGGGCGACCCACTCAGCTGACCGGTACTAATCGGCCGTGAGGCTTGACCATATTTCGCCCCGCCTTTGCGAGTTTACCGGATCGTTTGTCAGGGTCGGGATTCGCCCCGATGCCTTCAGCTCCCCGCTGCCCCATCAGCGCCCCGCGCGAGATTCAGCGACAGGTTCCGATTACATTTTTTGTCAGCGCGCGGCCTCCCACTGCTGCGATCGTACAGCAAACCACGGAGAAACCTGTTGATTGGGCAGCCACTTCGGCGTATCCTCTGGCCGATTTGGTAGGATCCGATCGAAGCCACCCGGGGGTTTATGAAGCCCTTCAAGATCTTACCCCTCCTCGCCCTGATTTCCGGAGCCGCGCTCTTCCCCGCTTCGAGGGCGCTGGCGGAGGACACCAAAGGGAAGTGGCAGTTCGGCTTCGGCCTCTCGTACATGGCAACGGTCGACTATATCCGCAGCAACGCGGATCTGGCGATTGCAGAGGTGGCACGCCAACCGGACGGATCGCTCGGGTCGGTCGGTTCGGTCGACGAGCGGCCGGACATCAACATTCTGAACCAGCCGAGCATCCGGGACAATTTCAAGATGGATTTCAACGCGAGCTACGGGCTCACCCGCTGGCTGGCGGTGGAGGCGGCGGCCTCCTACATGAAGGCGCCCGTCGGAAACATCGAGTTCTATTTCAGGAACGTTCACCAGGGACTCACGGGTCAGCCGACCAACACCCTGGTTGCCTCGTGCGGGCCGGGGCTGGCGGTTGACGCCACGCATCCCGACGGCAACGCCCAGCCCTGTTGGACCTACACCTCCAACTTGCCGGACGAGATCAAGCAAAACACCTTCCTTCCGGTGGGCGAGCTCACCGAGATTCCCATTCATCTGAGCGGTCTGATTCGTTTCCGTCCCGAGAGCCCTTTCGATCCTTATTTCGGAGCGGGGGTCGGCTACATCCTGACGAATCTGAAGACCGGGAGTGAATTCAATCGAAAGGCCGCGGATATCGCCGCACTCAAGGTGGGTATCGCGAGCGAGGGCGAGTTCACGACGAACAATCGCTGCAATCGCGTCGATTTCCCGATCGGTGTGGAGTGCACTAATTTCAAGCCCGGCCCCCTCGAGGCGAACATCAAGAACGCCTTCGAGTTCCATGCCGTTGGTGGTGTCGACTACTACGTCAGCGACCGCTTCTCGGTCTACATGGACGCGCGGTACGTCTGGACCCAGGGTGCCGTGGACATCCGCACGGACGACGCCCACCAGGTCCGCTTCGCCGTGTTGGACGAGGGCCAGTTGCTCACGCAGACCATCGTCCAGACCGCCCCGGGGCAGTATGGACCCGGAACGTTCAAAGCGAACGATCCCTCCACCTGGTACCTGTGGGAAGACATCGGTGTTCCTACCAACGCCGCCTTCCACAGGATGTGCCCGCAATGCCAGGGCGACGGCTTCCTCGAGACCGAGGACAAGAATCAGAACGGGCTGCTGGACGAGCGCTGCCAAATCACCCCCACACATCCTACCGACTTTTGCGAGGACGAGGGGTGGCTCTACAAACTCCCCCCGGGTTCGCGTGACATCGACGAGTCCTTGAGGATGTTGTGTCCTGACAATGTCAACAACGCCACCGGAGCGCCGGGGCCCGACGGCATTCCCGACTGCGCCCACAATCACCTGCTCGACACCGAGGACGCGAACGGCAATGGCTGGCTGGATCGCTACCTGGTCTACGGTATCGACATCTGCACCACCACGCGGGGCAACGGCAACCCCGTCTGCGCCGGGAGGCAGGTACCGGATGACAGCCACATCAACTACGTCTGGCCGGAGGGCGCCGTGGCCGGGTCGCCGCCGTTCTGCGTGCAGAGACCGGATCAGCTCGGCCCCTACAGCCAGCTGCAGGAGAGCGGGTGCCCGCCGTTTCCCAGGGACTCCAATGGAAACCTCGCCGTGGTCGGAAACACGGGCGCCGACAACGCCGCGGACACCTACCTCATCCAGGGCGGCCGGATCCGGATGGGCGGGTTCTCCCTGGGGATGGGTTTCAAGTTCACTTTCTGACCGGCTTCTGGTATAGTTCGCGACGGTCTCATACGGTTTCCCGGCGACCATAGCGGAGGGGTCACACCCGTTCCCATTCCGAACACGGAAGTTAAGCCCTCCAGCGCCGATGGTACTGCGCTGGCAACGGCGTGGAAGAGTAGGACATCGCCGGGATCAATTGAGAAGCCCGTGGGATTCCCCACGGGCTTCTTCACTTCTGGGCCGGACCCGCGTTAGAATGAAGGCGACGCTCGTCTGCCGATAGAGGGACTGCATGTCCGGTCATTCGAAATGGCACACCATCAAGCACAAGAAGGCGGCCGCCGACGCCAAGCGGGGGCGCGTATTCACCAAGCTGATCAAGGAGATCACCGTGGCCGCCCGGCTCGGTGGCGGCGACGCCGAGGGGAACCCGCGCCTGCGCACGGTCCTGCTGGCGGCCAAGTCGGCCAACATGCCGAAGGACAACATCGAGAAGGCGATCAAGAAAGGCACCGGCGAGTTGCCGGGCGTCTCCTACGAGGAGGTCGCGTATGAAGGCTACGGCCCCGGAGGCGTCGCGCTGTACGTGCAGGCGCTGACCGACAACCGGAACCGCACCCTGCCGGAGATCCGCCACCTGTTCACCAAGTTCGGTGGCAACCTCGGAGAGAGCAATTGCGTCTCCTGGAAGTTCGAGAAGAAGGGCTACATCGTGGTCCCGAAGGAGAAGGCGTCCGAGGAGGCCCTCCTCGAAGTAGTCCTGGAGGCGGGCGGTGACGATGTACGGGACGACGGCGGAAGCTGGGAGATCCTGACGCCTCCGGAACGGCTGCATGCCGCGAACGAGGCCCTCGGCGCGCGCGGCATCCAGGTGACTTCGGCCGAGATCTCGATGGTGCCGAAGGACAGCGTCAAAGTCGAGGGCAAGAAGGCGCAGCAGTTGCTGTCTATGATGGACGCCCTGGAAGAGCACGAGGACGTCCAGAACGTCTGGGCGAACTTCGACATCGACGAGGCGGAGATCACCGAGCAGCGAGCCGCGTCCTAGCCGTGCTGATCCTCGGGATTGATCCCGGCTCGGGATCGACCGGCTATGGCGTCGTGGAATACAGCGCCGGCCGCCTCCGCGCCCTGGGACAGGGCGCCATCTCGCCGCCGGCCGATCTGCCGTTCCTTCACCGCCTGCCGTACATCGCCGCCGCCATCGAGGCCCTGGTCCGCAGGGTGGCCCCGCAGGGTGCGGCCATCGAGGACGTTTTCCACGCCCGCAACAGCCGTGTGGCGCTGCAGCTCGGCCATGTCAGGGGAGCGGCCCTCCTGCCGCTGCTGCAGGCGCGGGTGCCGATCTTCGAATATTCGCCGCGCCTCGTGAAGAAAGCCGTCACGGGCAGCGGGGCCGCCGAGAAGGAGCAGGTGCGCCGGATGGTCCGCCTGCTCCTCGCTCTGGGTGAGACTCCGCTGACCCTGGACGCTTCCGACGCGCTGGCGGTGGCCATCTGCCATGCCCACTCGGCCCCTTACCAGAAGATGCGGGAGACTGCCGCGCGCCTGTAAGCGCCTGAGATTCGGGTGGTCCGCTGGAGCGGTCCTGCCGTGAAGCGTTTCACATTCGTTGCGATCTTCGCGGCGGCCGCGGCGGCCTTGGCGTTCGCCTCGATCCTGCACGTTCGCCCGGGAGACGTCGCCGTGGTCTCCTGGCGCGGCGGAGGCACTCCCGATCTGCGCCCGCCCGGCGTGTCGTTCCACGTGCCGTTCTTCCAGAGGGTCACGGTCTACCCGGTGGGCATGGTCGAGGTCCGGGCGACCCTGAAGGCGGCGTCCCGCGAGGGCAGCTCCATCGATCTGCCCTACACTGTGAGAGCCCGGCCCGATCCGCAGACACTCCTCGCCCTGCATCGCGACGGTGGCGCCGGGGGAGCGGCGGCGACGCTCCAGTCCCTGGTCGAAGGCCAGTTGACGAAGGCCGCCGCCTCGAGCGGGACCTACGACTTGGCGTCCGGGACCGCCTCCGATGCGATCGCGGGGTTCGTGCGCCACGCGCTCGAGGATCGCCTCGGCCCGCGCCTTGAGGTCGCCCTGGAGAAGCCGGTGGCGTCCCCCGAGGTGCGAGCCTCCTTCGCCTTGCAGGCGATCTACGGGCGCCGCGTCGAGACGGGCGCGCGGATTGTCCTGGTTGGCGTCGACGGCGGGGACTGGGACCTGATCGACCCGCTGATCGCGGCCGGCCGGCTTCCGAACTTCGCCCGCCTGAAGAGGGAGGGGGCCTGGGCCCGCATGCGATCGAACACGCCGATGCTCTCGCCCCTACTGTGGACCTCGGTGGCGACCGGCAAGGCGCCCGACCGCCACGGGATCAACGACTTCCTGGTCACCGACCCGCGCACCGGGCGCAAGGTTCCCATCAATTCCACGTTCCGCCGGACCAAGGCGATCTGGAACATCCTCACCGAGGCGGGGCTGCCCTCCGACACCATCGCCTGGTGGGCCACCTGGCCGGCGGAAAGAGTCCAGGGCCACCTGGTCTCCGACCGGGTCGCCTACTCCACGTTCGACCTCAAGGCGCCGAAACAGAAGGAGGGAGCCGTCTTCCCGCCGGATTATGCGTCCACCGTCGATGCGTTGCGCGTGCCGGACAGCGCGGTGACCTTCGAGGAAATCGCGCGCTACCTGCACATCACCCCGGACGATTTCCGACGGGCGCGGGCGGCGGCTGCCGGGACGGACGAGCCGGCCGAGCGCGATGAATCGATCAATGTCATGGTCCGGGTCCTCGCTGCCACCGAGACTTACCGCCGCATCGCGCTCGACCTGCTGGAGCGGGGGGCGAAAGATGGGACGCCGGCGCGCTTTTTTGCCGTCTACTTCGAGGGCGTGGACGAGGTGAATCATCGCTTCGCCCATTGCGCCCCGCCACGCGATCCCCTCTGTTCCGACGACGATTACCGGAGGTTCAAGGACGCCGTCACCGGCTTCTACGTCTATCAGGATGCCATCCTGGGGGAGATTCTGCGGCGCGCCGTCGGAGCGACGGTCATCGTGATGTCGGACCACGGGTTCGCTTCGGGCGCCGATCGGCCCAGGGATGTCAAGCCGTTCATCTCGGGGCGGCCCGGTCTCTGGCACGATCTGTTCGGCATCTTCATCATGCAGGGGCCGCTGGCGCGGCGTGGGGAGGTCCCCCCGGTCTCGCTGTACGACATCGCCCCCACCGTCCTGTACATCCTGGGCCTGCCGGTGCCGGAGGACATGCCCGGTGAGGTCCTCCAGCGGGCCATGGCGGCCGATTTCGTGGCGGCGCACCCAATCGTCCATGTTCCTTCCTACGAGGGTCTGGAAGGCGCGCGCTCCCCGAACGTGACCGCATCCGCCGCCACCGGGGATGCCGGTCCCGGGACCGTGGACGAAGCGACCGAACGTGAGATGATTGCCCAGCTGAAAGCCCTGGGATACGTCGGCGGGCAGGAGGGTGGCGTCGCGGACCACGACACGCCAGTGCCGAACGCGGGAGCACCTTCAGCCGGTTTCCCGCCGGCCACCCCGGACGGTGCGACAACCGCCGGCGCCCCGGGCGCGCGCGGCGCGGGGGCGGGCCCGGTACGGGGAGCGTCCGGGACAGGGGGGGTCCCGACGATCCTGTACCACATGAACCTGGGCGCGGTGTACGTCGCCAAGAGACAGTTCGATCAGGCCGAAGCGGAGTTCCAGACGGCCATGCGGATCGACCCCAAGTCGACCCAGGCGCTGTCCGGGATGGCCCTCCTGGAAGAAGCCCGGGGGAACCTGGACAAGGCCCTGGAGTACCTGCAGTCGATCGTGCGGCAGGAGACGGGGAACGACCACGCCGCGGTGACCAAGATTGCCGAGCTGTTCATTCGGCTCGGCCGTTCGGCCGACGGCCTGGCCTACGCCCGCGGGCTGGAGACTGGCCACCGGGGCGGCGACCAGAGGGAAGTGGGCCTGCGGGTCGCTCTCGGGATGCTGTACACCGCGTCTGGCCGGGCCCGGGACGCCGAAGCGGCCCTCCTGCGCGCCCTGGCCATCGAACCCGCCTCGGTGCAGGCGATGCAGGAGCTGTTCGCGCTCTACGACGGGCAGGGGAGAAGCGCCGAGCTGCGGCCCCGACTGGAAACGGCCCTGGCCCGCAACCCACGCTCGGCGATGCATCACAACTGGCTCGGCCTGGTCCTGCGGCGTCAGGGCGACCTGCGCGGGGCGGAGAAAGAGCTCGAGAGAACCCTCGAGATCGCGCCCGACCTCGTGGGCGCGATGGCCAATCTGGGCTCGCTCTATCTTCAGGAGGGGAGGCACGACGACGCCGTCAAGGTCCTCCGAGGCGCCCTGGAGAAGGAGCCCCGCAACGTGGAATCGCGCACCAACCTGATCGTGGCGCTCGGACTGAAGCACGATGTCGAGGGCGCCCGGGGGCTGGTGAAGGAGGCGGAGGGGATGAGCCTGCGCGCCCCGCTGTTCTACAACGGCCTGGCCTACGCGCTCTATGTGAACGGCAGGAACGAAGAGGCCTTGCAGGCCCTGCGCGAATCGCTGCAGCTCGACCCGCGCCAGCGCGAGGCCCGCCGCCTGCAGGCGGAGATCGAGCAGGGCCGCCCCACCGACTCCCTGCCGTACAGATGACGGAGACGCCGGCATGATCGCCAGGCTCAGCGGCACGCTGATCGACAAGCAGCCCGGATCGGTCGTGGTTGACGTCGGCGGGGTCGGCTACCAGGTCTCGATTCCACTCCCGACCTATGACGAGCTGGGGGAGGTTGGCGGCCGGGTGGAGTTGTACGTCCACACGCATGTCCGGCAGGACACGTTCGCCCTGTTCGGGTTCCGCACCGCCCGCGACAAGGAGATCTTCGTACGTCTCCTGGCGGTGAACGGTGTCGGACCGCGCACCGCCCTCGCCGTCATTTCGGGCCTCGGATCGACGCAGCTGATCGAATCGGTCCGCGCCCGCAACGTGACCCGGCTCTCCTCGGTCCCGGGCATCGGGCGCAAGACCGCCGAGAGAATTCTGGTTGATCTCGCCGACCGCCTGGAGTCGATCGCGGCAAGGGGCGAGGACGTGCCCGCGGCGGGCTCCGGGGCCGGTGGCCGCGGCGACGTCCGGCAGGATCTCGTTTCCGCCCTCGTCAACCTCGGCTACAATGCCCGGGTCGCAGCCGACGCAGCCGGTCGGGTGCTGCGCAGCTCGGACAGCGCGTCGCCGCCGTTCCAGGCGCTGCTGCGCGAGACGCTCAAGCTCCTGTCCCGCTGATCACGCGCCGGGGTCGCGACCTTGGCGGTGCGAGCGGACCGCGACGTCCCGGGAGAGACGCGGATGCCTGACGACCAGGAACGCGCACCGTCGCAGGCCCGGCGGCGGCCCCGCCCGATTCCGGGCGCGCCGCCGCTCGATCGGTAGGCCCCCGCCGAAGGGCTGCTCGATCCCGCCGCGCAGACTTGCGACCGCAGCGTCGACCTCACCCTCCGACCGCGCACGCTCGACGACTACGTCGGGCAGGAGAAGGTCAAGGCCAACCTGACGGTCTTCATCCGGGCGGCACGGGCGCGCCGCGAGCCCCTCGATCACGTGCTGCTGTACGGCCCTCCCGGCCTCGGCAAGACCACCATCGCCCACATCCTGTCGCACGAAATGGGCGCGGTGCTGAAGAGCACCTCGGGTCCGGCCATCGAGCGGGCCGGTGATCTCGCGGCGATTCTCACCAATCTGGAGGGCGCCGGCATCCTGTTCATCGACGAGATCCACCGGCTGCAGCCGGCGCTCGAGGAGATTCTCTACCAGGCCATGGAGGACTTCCGCATCGACATCGTCATCGGCCAGGGGCCGATGGCCCGCACGGTCAAGATCGACCTGCCGCCCTTCACCCTGGTCGGTGCCACCACACGGGTCGGCCTCCTCACCGGCCCGCTGCGCGACCGGTTCGGGATCGTGCACCATCTCGACTTCTACCCCGTGGTCGACCTGGTGCGCATCGTGCAGCGTTCGGCCTCCATCCTGGACATCGACGTGGCGCCGGAGGGGGCGGAGGAGATCGCCCGCCGCTCCCGCGGCACGCCGCGCATCGCCAACCGACTGTTGAAGCGGGTGCGCGACTTCGCGCAGGTCGAAGACGACGGCCGCGTCACCGGGACCGTGGCCGAGCGCCACCTCGAGCGCTTGGAGGTCGATCGCTACGGCCTCGACCTGCTGGACCGCAAGATCCTCCTGACGATCCACGAGAAATTCGACGGCGGCCCGGTCGGCGTCAACACCATCGCCGCCGCGCTCGGCGAAGAGCGGGACACGATTGAGGAGCTGTACGAGCCCTACCTGATGCAGATCGGCTTCCTCGACCGCACCTCCCGCGGCCGCCGCATCACCCCCCGCGCCCTCGATCACCTGAAAGCGACCCGGGGGCCCGGGCAGCGCAGGCTGTGGGACTGAGGCAGTCGATCAGAACGGTCCGGACGGCAGCGCAGCCAAATTCACCCGCGGCCGCGCTCCAGTCTCGGGTCTCTTAAGCAAAAAAAGGGGGCCCCAACGTGGGGCCCCCCAATCGATACCGCCGCGCCCGTCAGGGCTTACACACCAGAGCCGGCGCCGGGTCTGCCGTAGCGTTGTGCTTGTAACCAGGAACCGCCGGGCAGCCGTAGTTGTTACCGAGCGGGACGTTATTGAGCACTCCCGCTGCCGACTGGCTGTAGTTCATGCAGGGCCCTGCGCCATTGGCCGGAATGAACGGCGCGCATTGGGCGTCGCTGAAGCAGAAGGCGTGCGGCGCCCCAAAGCACTCACCCACGTTGACGCAGCCGAAGTTGCCGCTCTTCTTCTTTTTCGGCACCGCGTTGGCCACGTAGAATGTCGCGGTCCCGACGGGCGGGTTGGGATCCGGCACCTGCCCGAGCGCAAGCACGACGGGCGAGACGCCGACATTGTTCTGCCAGCAGATGGAGCCTGGTATGTGCTGCCAAGTCGGGGGAGGAATAGCGATGCCTCCGTTGAACTTGCCCAGGGTCGTGATGCTCCCCTTGTAGATGTCGATCGGGAACGGTTTCCCGGAGACCAGACTCAAGGTCGTCGTTCCAGCCGGCCCCGGCGGGGCGTACGTGACACCGGTGTTGGCGTTGAAGGGGCTCTGGGTCGTCCCGAACAGGATGTTGCCGTCGGAACCGTCGTAGACCGGCACCGTGACCGTGGCGCCGGTGACGCTGGTGCAGGTCGGGTCCGAGCTGCAGCGGACCAGGACAGTGTACGAGGCGGTATCCTCCGGACTGTCCTGGAAGAAGGTCTTGCTGCTCCAGTCCTGGACAAGGTTGCCGTTCTTGGTGAATTGGAACTGTGGCACGCCGTTGGTGCAGCCACCCGGTAGCGTGGACGCCACCCCCGAAATGCGCACGGACTGGCCGCCGTCCGGGACGTTGTCAACACCATCAAAAATGTTGCCGTTGAGATCAGTCGCCTTGATCTGCGGCAGTGTGCCCTTGTCGGTCGCCGTGGCGTTCTCGTTGCAGAAATCGGCCGAACTGGTCGGGCAGGCGGTCGCCGGTGCCGGCCGTGTATCGACCACGGGGAGAACCTGTTGTTGCAGTGCCCCGCCGATGTTGATGTTATCGAGCCACCAGCCATCGTCATTCGCCGTGGTTGAGAAGCCACCGGCGGCTTCGACGTAGCTCCCTCTGGTGGCATCTGTGAAGGTCCACGATTCACCAATCCAGCGGATGCGCACCCTGCCGCCAAGGAACGGCTTCAGGTTGAAGGCGCTCTGCACCCAGACGCCCTTTCCGGACGGATCAACCACGCCGGGGCCCGGGCAGTTGACGGTCGAGGCGGGGGAGACCGCCGTCGGAGCCTTTGCCGCGCGGGCCGTGCAGACGCTGGC
>DAISWT010000037.1:9898-13084 GCA_036826235.1 Acidobacteriota bacterium
TGCGACCAGGCGCCCTGCGGATTGCAGATCGTTTCGTGCACGCCACGCGGGGCCGGTGGAGCCGTGCCGGTGTCAGTCGGCGTCTCCACGCACAGGGTGCCCGCACCGAACGCACTCCATGCGCCCACCTTGTGGTCGTAGACGTTGGCGCTGGGCACGAGCTTGTCCCAAGGTCCCCAGTCGTCAACGGCAGGATCCGGATTCCGATCGGCCTGGATTTGAACATCGGCGCAATCGGCGCATTCACCCGCGTTCCCCGGTCCAAACCCGTTGTCGTCCATCAGATCCACGATGTGATAGAAGGTCATCAGCAGATCTTCCGGATGACCGGGTCGCCTGCCCAGAGCCAGGTTGATCGGGCTCGACACGAAGCCCTGGAGGGCTCTCAAGTGCGTGGTGTCTCCCTCCGTGGACAGGGCCAGGTCGAAGTGCGCTCCCATGTGCAGGGAGTTCGGAGGCGTGAACGCCTTCGCGCCGTCGGTCGGTGTCTGGTACGAGCACAGTCCCACGCAACCGACTTTGCTGCCGTTCGTGAAACCGCCGCTCTCATTGTTCGGACAATTGGCGAGCGGCGTAGTGTGCGAGCAATGCAGGTGCCAGTCGATCGGGAAGTCGGGATCGAGAATGCAATCAGGATTCCCCTGGAGGGGTGTGATGAAGCCGCCGCAGGGCGTGCCGGCCGTGAGGTCGCTCACGCCGGGTGGGATCGTCTGGTCGGTGCCGTGCTGGTAGAAGGCGTGCGAGGTGGTGTTCGTGCCGGTGTCGAGCGAGCGGAAGACATCGTTGATGGTGAACTTTCCGTCGCCGTCGCGGTCAAGGTCGAACGATTCGAACACATTGCCGTCGTCCGATGTTCCGCCAATCCCGTCCGGCCCGACCACATAAGGCAGCGCCCCGCCCGGCGCGCTGATGTCGGCGAGCAGCTTGAAGCACGCCGGCGCGGCGGTGCCGAGCGCCTCGTTGGCGGTCACGCCCAGACACAGGGTGATCTTCGTGGGATCGGCCGGATTCGTGGTGTTGAGCGAATCGCTGGCTCTGAACTTGAACAGCTGCGGTGCCGACGGGTCCAGGCTGCCGAGGACGAGCTCCCCGTTGGCCGGCAGGGCCGCGGCTGAAACGGTCGGAGAAATGATGCAGCCGACGTTCGGGTCGCTTGAAGTCAGGGTAAAGGCGGCGTCGGTGAGCCCAAACCCGAGGTTCTTGACGCGGATCTGGACGATGCCGGTCTCGCCGGTGTCCGGGAACGGATCGTGGTCACCGTCGAGATCCACATAATCCCCATCCAAAATCGCCAGCTTGGCCAGCGGGAAGACGCGGCAGGAAACCACGCCGGTAAACGTCACGAGGTCGTCCGGCACCCCGTTGAAGTCGTCATCCAGCGAGCCGGCGGGGTCGCACGCGTCCCCCACACCGTCCCGGTCGCTGTCGAGCTGCCGGAGCGTCCCCGGGATGATCGGCGCGTTGTAGATGTCGGCGCAGTTGTCGACATTATCCGGCACGCCGTCCACATCGGCGTCGTCGTCCGCGGTCGAACAGGCAACCGACGGGCTGTGGCTGACCATCGTCTGGCAAACACCCCCGGTAGGACACTGGCTGTCGGTGGTGCACAGGGTCGCCGGCTGATTGCTGCAGAGATGGATGACCGTGTTCCCCAGGCAGTCTCCGTCGCAGGCGTCGCCCAGACGGTCGCCGTCGGAGTTCTTCTGGTTATTGTTGGGCGTCAGGACACAGTTGTCGGCGAAGTCGAACTTGCCGTCTCCGTCCAAGTCCTGGGTCGTGCTGGAGCAGGCGGCCCCGTGGTCCCCCGTCCCGGCGGCCTGATCCGGGTTGTACACGTCGGGGCAGTTGTCGGCGGTGTTGACCTTGCCGTCGCCGTCGATGTCGTCGAACTCGCAGGCATCGCCGACGTTGTCGTTGTTGCTGTCCAACTGGGTCGGGTTGGCGACGTTGACGCAATTGTCGCAGAGGTCTCCGACTCCGTCACCGTCGGCGTCCGCCTGGGCCGGGTCGTAGATCAAGGGGCACTTGTCCGTCGCCGCCGGCACGCCGTCGCCGTCCAGATTGTCGAACGAGCTCTCGTTCGCCTGACCGTCCCGGTCGCCGTCGCAGCCCGGATCGACGTAGTAGATGATGAACGTCCCGTCCGTCGACGGATTGGTGAACACGTTGCTCGGCGTGTTGGCCGTGCCGGAGAACGCGACCGTGCCGCGGAACAATCCCGGGCTCCCCTGCACCGCCGGGAGGGTGTACCGCTTGGCGTTCGGCTTGAGGACCGTGAACCGGTTGGTCGAGAACGTCACCGAGTCGCTGTCGGTCACGACCATGACCTGAACGCTCGCCGGCGGGTTTGCTGCCAGCTTCGGGTCGTCGACCGTGATCTCCATCGCCTCTTCGCACTCGTACAGGTTCGTGCGGTCCGCGGTGATGGTGGCGCACTGCCCACCGGCCGGGTTGCCCGGCGAATTAAACCGCGTGCAGGCGGCGGCGTGACCCAGGGACGCCTCGTCGGCGGGATGGATCTCGTCCCACTCGAACACCAGGTCGTCCAGGCCCCAGCCGTAATCGGGGTAAGCTGTGCCGGACTCGATGCCGTAGAAGCCGAAGGCGATCGCCCAGCGATTCCCCGCCGGGCCCGGGATGTAGAACTGGGCGTTCTCCGGGGCCGAGAAGCCGCCGAGATCTTCGGCGACGACGCTGCCCTCGAATCCGACCAGGGAAGCGTCGAAGTTGCGCACCGGACCGTACGTGGTCAGGAAAGCGTCCTCCTTCGTGCAGGTGCCGCCGGTGCCGCAGTCGGCGTTGGCCTGGCACGGACCGCCCGGGGTCGGGCCGCCGGTGCAGACGCCCGGAACAGGCGCTCCCGGAAGCGGGAACTTCAAGTAGGTGGGGGGCGCCGTCGGGATGGGCGATTTCGAGGTCCCGTTGTTGTTCTGGGTGAAGCCGGAGAAGCCGGTTTCCCCGCCGCCGTCGAACGGTGAACCTCCGTTCGGATCGTTGAGTGGCCCGAACGTCCGCTGGAAGGGGCCGTAGCTCACCGGACTGATGTGGTTGTAATTGTAGTAGCCGAAATACTTCGTCCCGTAGCCCGCCATATCGAAGGAACCCTTGCCCCAGCCGCCGATACGGCGCGTGTAGTACGAGTCCAGCTCCTGGCAGAAGAAGCAGTTGGTGCCGTCCTCGTCCAGG
>DAISWT010000038.1:0-12892 GCA_036826235.1 Acidobacteriota bacterium
TCAGGGTCACGTGATGGTCGCCCGCCTGGCGCGCGCGCGCCAGCGCCTCCTGCCAACCCTCGATCGCCTCGCGCAGGCGGTTCTCCCTGTAGCGGATGATCGAAAGCGTGTTGAGGATCCGCGCCAGCAGGCCCGGGTCGTCCGGACCCGCCATCCGGAGCGCCTCCTCCGCCAGTCGGGCGGCGCGGGCCGCGTCGCCCGTCTTCAAGAGAGAGTAGGCGAGCCCCTGCAGCGTGCCGGCGCGGTCCGGTCCCGAGAGGGCCGGGGTACCGGGGGAATCCCCGGACTGGAGCGCCCTCTCGAAGTGACCCACGGCGGCGGCGTAGTCACCCGCCAGCCGGCAGGCCTCACCGAGGAGATCATCCAACACGGGCCCGCCGCCGTCGAGCGTCTCCAGGAAATGCGCACCCTCCCGCACCGGCCCGATCATCCCGGCGCGCAGCAGCGATCGTCCGTGACGTTCGAGCAGACCGAGGACGCGTCCGGGGTCGTCGGCCGCGATGAAGTGCGCCAGGGCCTGCGCGAAATCGCCGCGCCGGGCGAAGGCCTTGCCGTAGCGCAGGTCGAGGTCGCGCGTCCCGGCGAGGCCCCGGTCGCCGCGCAGCTTGCGCTTCAGGAAGTCGCGGAACAGCGGGTCGTAGGCGTAGTACTCGCCGCGACTCTCGAGAGGGGACAGGAACAGGCTGCGCTTCACCAGGGCGGCCAGCACCTCGCCGATGTCCTTCCGTCCCAGCACCTCGGCGCAGAGGTCGGGGTCGATGACCGCCGGGGGCGCCGAGCCGAGCAGAAAATCGCGCGTTTGTGCGCTCTCCGCCGACAGGACCTCCTCGCTGAAGTAGTCGAAGATCTCCGACTCGGTGCGCACGAAGATCTCCTCGGGCAAATCGGCTGCGCCGGGGCCGAGGCGGGCCGTCTGTCGGAGAAGCTGCAGCGCCGTGACCCAGCCGCGCGTGCGCGAGTGCACGCGATCCGCGGTCGCGTCCTTGATCGGCAGGGCGAAGGTCTTGCGCAGCAGGGTGCGGGTTTCCTCCGGCGTGAACAGCAGCTCGTCCCCCTGCAGCACGTTGACCGCGTCCTCGCCGACGAGGGCCTGTACCCCGATCTCGGGGAGGGCGCGCCCGATGAGCACCAGGTGCAGCGCTCCAGGCAGGTAGGCCAGAAGACGCCGCAGCGCCCGGGCGCACGGCTCGTTGCCGGCGAGGTGCTGGAGATTGTCGAGGACCAGGACCATCCGCCCGCCGAGCGACTCCTGCGCGTCGCCGATGAAGATGTCGGCGAGCCGCTCCGGCTCGTCGGAGCGCGACCGCAGGCTGTCCCACAGCCCCTCGCTGCGCTCCCCGAACTCGGGCGTGTGCTCCTGCACGCCGTGGATCAGGTAGCGGAAGAACATCCAGGGATCGCGGTCGGAGGGATCGAGCCAGCACCACACCGAGTCGCCTCCCAGGTCGCGCAGGAAGCGAGCGACGAGACCGGTCTTGCCGTAGCCGGGTCCGGCGACGACGAGGGTGGCGCGTTTCTCGAGGCCGGAGGCGAGCCGCCGGTGCAGCCTTGGCCGAGGCAGGTGCAGCGGACCGGGGGAAGGGGGGAGGAGCTTGGCGCGCAGCAGCGGAACGGGCGTGGTCATCGGGCGTGCCCCTTGGCCGGCGGACTCTCCGGCTCCCAGTACCAGTGCTCCAGGCCGGCGTAGGCGGTGCGCGGTCCCATGCGCAGCCCTCCCAGGCGGCGCGGCGCGGCGTTCATCCGGTCGCGCTCGAACAGGAAGGTGTACGGCTGGTCGGAGGCGATGATCGCCTGCGCCTTGAACCAGAGAGCGCGGGCCGCCTCGGTGGTGGGGGTGGCCCGCGCCCGGTCGATGACCGCGTCGAGCTCCACATTGGCGTACATCCCGTAGTCGTAGCCGCCCTCGCGCGAGGCGCTGTGGAACGCCGACTTGAGATCCACCTTGGTCGATTCGCGCCACGAGCCGACGAAGGCGTCGAAATCGTGCTTCTCGTGTCTGTCGATGAAGGCACCGAACTCGTAGACGCGCGGCGTCGCTTCGATGCCGATGCGGCGGAGCTGCTCCGCCACCATCTGCGCGACGTCGGCCCGGAGGCGAGAGCCCTGGTTGGTCTCCAGGTCGAAGCGGAACGGCCGGCCGTCACGGTCCAGCAGGCCGTCGCCGTCGCGATCCTCCCAGCCGGATTCCTTGAGGAGCGCCCGCGCGGCGTCCGGATCGTACGGCAGCGGCCGCAGCGACGGATCGTGCGCCCACAGGAACGACAGCACCGGCCCGGCGCACGGCCGGCCGGTGCCGGGGAGGAGCGCCTCGATGATCGCCTCGCGGTCGATGGCCATGGTCAGGGCCCGACGCACGCGCGCGTCGGCGAACAGCGGCCGCGCCGTGTTCCAGCAGATGAAGTGGTACGACAGGTCCGGCACGCGCACCAGACGGAGGCGCGGGTCGGCCTCGATGCGCCGCACAGCCACGGCCGGCACGTTCTCCATCACGTCGACGCCACCGCTGAGCAGCTCGTTCACCAGGCTGGTCTCGTCCGGGATGATCCTGAACACGACCGCGTCGAGGTTCGGAAAGGGGGCGCGCATATAGCGGGGGTTGCGCGCCAGCTCGATGAGCGAGCCCCGCTCGTACTTCTTAAGAAGGAAGGGGCCGTCCACCACGGGGGCGCTCGTGAAGGACCGCTTCGGCCATTCGGCGAGCGGCACGTCCCGGTAGGCGTGTGCCGGCAGGACGTTCCCTTCGACGGCGTCCATGAGCTCGTAAGGATAGACCCGGGTGAAGCGGTAGACGACCGTGCGATCGTCGGGGGCGAGCACGTCCGCGACGAACTCCTTGACGTCCCTGCCGACCCAGGACACCTCGCGGCTGCTCGCGGCGCGCTGCGAGAACAGGACGTCATCGCCGGTGACGGGGCGGCCGTCGCTCCATCGGGCCCGCCGATCGAGATGAAAGGTCAGCCGCGTTCCGTCGGGCGACAGCTCCCAGGATTTCGCCAGCGACGGGCGGAAGGTCGGCGGTCCCTCCTTGAAGTCGTCCTGCTCGTCGGCCAGCTTCAGAAAGAGCAGATCGTCGACCTCCTGGGAGAAAGCGTTCGTGGCCGTATAGATGTTGAAGGAGGAGACATCGCCGGGGACACCGATGACGACGCGTCCGCCACGCCGCTCTGTCCCGGACGGCCGCTCCACAGCGGCCGCGGCGAGCAGCGGGGCGAGGAGTGCCGCTCCGCCCGCCAGGGTCGCAAGGATGCTCCGGCCCGACGTCCGATGATCCCCAGCTTCCATTGAGGCCCACACCTGGTGGAAGATGTTGTCCGGATTGTACGCGACTCAAACCATCGTCCACAAGGGGCTTCGCGGGTGCTCTCCTACATCGCGCGCCGTCTTCTCCTGGTCCTGCCGCTCCTGGTCGGCGTCCTGACGCTGGTCTTTCTGCTGGTGGCGGCCGCGCCGGGGGAGCCGTTCCAGTTCGAGCCGGCAGCCGGCGCGAGCCGCGAGGCCGCCGCCCGCCTGCGGGAGATCTACGGCGCGGGCCGGCCCCTGGCGCAGAGGTACTTCGAGTGGCTGGCGGCGTATCTGTCCTTCGATCTGGGCCGATCGCTGACCTACCGCGAGCCGGTGACGGTCCTGCTGAGCGGGGCCCTGCGGAACACGCTGGTCCTCGCGGGGTCGGCGCTGGCTGTTGAATTCGTCCTGGGGGCGGTGGCCGGTGTCGCCGCGGCCTGGCTCCGGGGCCCCCTCGACCGGATGATCACGGGGGTGTCCACCGTTCTGTACTCCGTCCCCTCGTTCTGGCTGGCGCTGGTCCTGGTCTCCACCTTCTCCGTCCGGCTCGGCTGGCTGCCGGCCTCGCAGATGCGCTCCCTCGACGCTGGCGACCTGGGTCGGGGCGCTCGACTTCTCGACGCGCTGCGCCACCTGCTCCTGCCATGCCTGGCTCTGGGGCTGCCGTCGGCAGCAGGAGTCGCGCTTTACGTCCGACAGGAGATGAAGGAAGTCCTGGCACGCCCGTTCGTTCGTATCGCCGTCGCCCGCGGCGCCCGCCCGGGAGAAATCGTCCTGAGGCACGCCCTGAAGAACGCGCTCTTGCCGGTGGTCAACCTGATCGGCGTCGCCCTGCCGGGTCTCGCCGGCGGCAGCCTGGTGATCGAGGTGCTGTTCGCGTGGCCCGGCGTGGGCCGCCTGGCCTACCAGGCCCTCCTGGCCCGCGACATGCCACTCATTCTCGGGTGTGCCTGGGCCGCGTCCGTGGCCGTGATTCTCGGGAGCCTGGCGGCGGATCTCCTGTCGGCATGGCTCGATCCGCGCGTGCGGGAGGCGGCGCCGTGAGCGGCCGCCCTGCGGCGCGCCGCCTGACGGCGCTCGTCGGCATCCTTCTGTTCGTGATGGTCGCGCCCTGGCTTGCGCCGCGGGCCCCTGAGCTGCAGGAGGACCCGGCGGGGGCCCGCTACCTCCCTCCGCTGACGCGGGCGCATGCGCTGCGCATCGATGCGTTCCACCTGCGCATCGTGACGCATCTCCTTGGGACTTCGGACGGCTGGGAGTTCGAGCGCGCGGGACGGATGGGCTCCCTTCCGGCGGCGGCTCTGCTCGGGCCGCCCGAGACGCGCTTCTACCTCCTCGGGACCGACGGTCTGGGACGGGATCTGCTGAGCCGCGTGCTGACCGGCGCGCGGCACTCGCTCGGTATCGCGGCGCTGAGCGTCGCCCTCGCCCTCGTCCTGGGCGCCGGGGTCGGCTCCGCGGCCGGTCTCCTGGGCGGTCTGTGGGACGCGTTCATCATGCGCGGCGTGGACGTCGTCATGTCGATCCCGCGTCTCTTGGTCTACCTGGTGTGCGCCGCCCTTTTTCCGCCCTCCTCGCTCCTGCTGGTCCTGGTCCTCGGGGGAACGACCTGGACGGGGCTGGCGCGGATCGTCCGGGCGGAGATGATGTCGATCCGCGGGAGCGATCTCGCCCTGGGGGCGCGGGCCGTCGGCTCCCGGCCGCTGCGCGTGGTGCTGCTGCACCTCCTGCCGCAGATGGGGCCGGTCCTGGCGACGACGGCGTCGCTGCGCTTCGCGGACACCCTCCTGCTCGAGTCGGCGCTCTCCCTGCTCGGTCTCGGCCCGCCGGCCGTATCGCTCGGCGCCATCATGGGCTCGGGACGCGACGTCCTGGCGGACGCCTGGTGGGTCGTCGTCTGGCCCGGCGTCGTGATTAGCGCCACGGTCGGCACGCTGCGTGCCACGGCCGCCGGCCTGTTCCGTCTTGCCGACCCGCCGTCTCTGTCCTAGCCGCCCGGTCGAGCACCAGGTGGGACCGTATCAGCGGGCTTCGTTGCCGGGAGTCCAGCGCGCGCTCAGCAGAATGGTCCGTGCCGGCAGGAGGTAGTACTGTGCGTCGCCCAACTCGCTCTCGGCGACCGGGGCGCGCTGGTCGTTGAGGTTCCAGCCGTCGAGACGGATCTCGAAGTCAGGCAGGCAATAGCCGACGCCGGCGGACCAGGTGAGATAGGCCGGCGCCAGGGCCGTGTTGCGCTTGTTGAGGAAGCGGCTGCCGACCCAGGAGCTCCGTACGCTCCCCTGCCACCCCTGCGCCCGGCCCACGAGCAGCTCGGTCGAGGCCATGTTCCTGGCCGACATCTCCAGGCGATTGCCGGCAAGCTGCGTGGGGACGCCGCCGAATTCGGTGACGAAGTCGCGGAAGCGCGCGTCGTGCAGACTGTAGGCGGTGCGCCACTCGAACAACGGCGCCGGTCTCAAGACGGTCTCGACCTCGACGCCGCGGAAGCGCTGCGAGCCGGCGTTCACCAGGGACGGGACCCCGCCGACGCTCTGCGACACCACCAGATTGTCCAGGTCCATCTGGAAGGCGCTCAACTCGAGCGCCAGCCGTCCGCCCGCCAGGGCCGTCTTCAGCCCGCCCTCGTACCCCGTCGAGGTCTCGGGCGCCAGGATCTCCGGGTCGGCGTCCAGACCAAAGTCCATGGCGGCCGGCTTGTAGGTGTTGCGGTAGTTGGCGTACAGACGGAGGTCGTCGGCACCCAGGCGCCAGGCGGTCCAGGTCAGGCCCGCGAACCCGGAGCCACGCAGCACGTTGCGCTGATCGTCGGTGCGCACCCGGACGCCGCTCCCGTAATCGAGATTGTCGGTGGCGCGTGACTCGGCGGTCCGGTTGAGCCGGGCCCCGGCCTCGACGTGCCAGCGGTCCGCCGGGGTCCAGATGACCTGCCCGTAGAGACCGGAGAACTCCCGCCGGTCGGCGATGCTGACGCGCGCCTGGCTGCTCAGATCGCTTCCGGACGGCGCGCCGCTGCCGTCGAGACCGACGGCATAGTCGAAGTCGCCGCCGCGGGCCCGCCCGGCTCCGTGGAGGTGATCGACTCCGGCGACGACCTCCACGCCGGCCATGGGATGCACGGCCAGGTGGCTGTCGAAATAAACATCGAGGACCGGCACCCCCTCCCGGAATCCGTGCGCGTTGGGCGCCACCGCGGTCACGTCGGTCAGGAAGCCGCGCAGGATCTCCTGGCGGGAGCGGCTGACCGAGAGCGTGCTCGACCAGATCCCCGACAGCGCCTTGCGCTCGTACGAGCCGTCGAGCGTGTACTTCTGCTCGTCCAGGTGCGCGTCCGACGGGTTCTGGTTCGAGTCGATCGGCACCAGCGACGACAGGGTGTCGCCCACGCGCGGGCGGGGGCTCGCCGGATCCTGCCGCTGCCACAGGCCGTCGAGACCGAAGCGCAGGACGCCCGCGCCGGTGATGCGGCTGTTGCGCCAGCGTAAGTGGCCGCGCTCGACCCCGGTCCTGTCGTCGCGGAAGCCCTGGCGCTCCGCGTCGAGATCGATCGCCGACTGCAGACCCGCCCGGGACGGCAGGGGCGCGCGCCAGGCGAGCGAGCCGGTCCCGTAGCCGCCGGCAGCGGCGCGCAGGCTCGGACCGCCCTCGCCGGGGGCTCGGCGGACGACGTTGATCACACCGACGAACGAGGTGGCGCCATGAGTCACCGGCGCGGCGCCGCGCAGGACCTCGATCCGATCCACGTCGGTCAGATCGAGCGTCTCGACGGAGGGATTGAACGCGCCTCCCCAGGGGACGCCGTCCACGGTCAGGAGGAACGCGTCGAATTCCTTCAGGCCCCAGAACTCCGGGACCGAGCCGGCGGGCCCGCCGTCGCCGCCCGGCGCGATGTCGACCCCGGCGACCACCAGGAGCGCACTGCGCAGATCGTAGGCGCCCCGGCGGGCCAGCTCGTCGCCCGTGATCACGGTCACGTCGGCGGGCGTCGTGCCGGTCGTCTCCGGCACCTTCGAGGTGATGACCTGGACGTGCTCCTCGTACGGCGCCGGGACCGGCTTCGGGGCCGCCTCGTCCGCCAGCGCCGCCCCCGGCGCGAGCGCCGCGCAGAGCGCCAGGGCGCCGCCCGGCAGGCGGCGGGTTCGACGCGACGATTCGCGCATGACGATGTTCCCCTGAGATTGTGCCGGGATTCTAGCACGCCGGCGCGGGGAACTTCAGGGCGGACGGCGGCGGCGCGATCCGCTATGATAGGGATTCCCTGCAACACCCATCACGGAGGTCACAGATGGCCACGTTCGAACGAAGCGCTCACATCGATTGGGAAGGGCCCGTCAAGGAAGGGAAGGGGGAGATCAAGGCCGGCACCGGTGCGTTCAGCCTGCCGGTCACGTTTCCCGCGCGCGTCGAGCAGCCCGGCGGCAAGACCAGCCCCGAGGAATTGATCGCGGCGGCGCACGCCGCCTGTTTCGCGATGGCGCTGTCGGCCACGCTCGGGCGCAAGAACGCCCGCGCCAGGAAGCTCCACGTCACCGCGACGGTGACGGCCGATTTCGGCGAAACCGGCCTGAAGATCCAGTCCTCGCGTCTTCAAGTGATGGCCGAGGGCCTCGAAGGGGTCGGGGGCGCGCAATTCTCCGAGGTCGCGAAGGAAGCGGAGGGCCGCTGCCCGGTGTCGAACGCCCTCAGGGGCAGCCTGAAGATTGAACTCGAAGCGCGGGCGAAGTGAGCGGCCGCGTCCGGGTTCTCGCCGCCATCCTCCTGTCGGGGTTCGCGGTCGCGGGTGTCTCCGTCGTAGCGTCGACGCCGCCGCTGAAGCTTGCCGCCGAGCACGCCGCCCTGACGCGCGACGAGGGAACGTGGGACACCACGGTCGAGATCCAGATTGGACCGCCCGGCTCGAAGCCCGAGTCGTCCAAAGGCGTCGAGACCGACAGCCTCTGCTGCGGCGGTCTCTGGCTGGTCAAGGAGTACAAGAGCGATTCGTCGAAATCCCCTTTCGAGGGCCACGGGATCATCGGCTACGACCCTGCGAAGAAGAAGTACGTCTCGGTCTGGGTCGACTCCGAGCTGACCACGCCGATGATCTCCGAGGGCACCTATGAGGCATCGACCAGGACCATGACGATGCGCGGCTCGCTGTCCGCGAACGGCAAGGAGCTGCGCTGGCGCGACGTCGAGGTCTGGAAGGACGACGACACTCGGCAGGTCACGACCTACCGCCCGGGTCCGGACGGCCGGGAGTCGCCCAGCATGACCATCACCTGCACGCGCAAAAAATAAGACGCGCCCGCCCTTGACCGGCTTGGTCGCAATCGGATATAAGGCGCCGATCTGCCCGGCACACCACAACCGATCGTCGTGAGTCGTTCACAGGGAGGAAACGGATGGAGACGCCGCTGATGGATCTGCCACGGGGATTCCGCGCGAGTCTGGCCGGCGTCGCCGTCCTGGTGTTCCTCACGATGGCGACCCCCGCGCTCGCAGCCGACGAGGAGTACAGGGGCTGGTTCGCGGCGCTCGATTTTGCCAGCACACAGCCGGAGAGCCTGGACCAGCACTTCGCCAACCACATCGACAAGGCGGTCACGCCGATCAACGACGAACGTCTGGTCATCGACAACAAGACGGGGAGCACCTACCGCCTGGGGGTCGGGTACGGATTCGGCAAGGATCTCGGGAGCCTCAGGGTGTCGTATTGGACCTTCGACCACGACGACAAGATGACCGGGGCGGTGGCGGGCTACCTCAGTCCCACGCTCTTCGGATTCGGCTACAACTACGTCTACCTGTACAACGCCGTCGCGGTCGATTTCACCGCCACCTCCCGAGTCAAGGCGCACATGGCCGACCTCGATTACGTCAGGGCCATGGTCACCGGCGAGAAGAATTCGTTGAGCTGGCTCGCCGGCTTGAGGGTTGCCTCGTACGAGGAAGACCAGGGCTTCGAAGGCCTGGACGGGACGCATGACTACGCCCAGGCGAAACACTTCAAGTCGAAGGGCGTCGGTCCCAGGGTGGGCGCGGTCGCCAACTTCGGCTTCACCAAGCACTTCAACCTCGAATCATCGCTGGTCATGTCCTTCTTGCAGGCCGACACCAAGGGAGACGCCAGTCTGGACATCATCTCGTCGGCCACGCGACAGACCCGCGAGGCGAAAGACGACCACATCCGGGGCCAGATCATGGATTTCGACGCCAGGGCGGTCTGGTCGTACGGGCCCGTCGACTACTTCCTGGGGTATTCGATGTCGTCCTGGAGCGGCATGGTGACCGATCCGGTGCCCGCGAACGGGGGCCCGTTCTTCTCCATCGGGCCCACCGCCGATCGGAGCAGGGACAACATCTCCTTCAACAGCGTCGAGGGGGGCATCATCATCAGGTTCCGCAACCGGGGGTTCAGTCCGTAGGCGAGCCGTCCCGGCGGGCGGCCTCGGACAGGAGCCTGCGCACCTCGTCCTGCTTTGGCTCAATCGCCAGGGACTTCCTGAGGGCCCGGGCCGCCTCGTTCTTCAAGCCACGCCTGAGATAGAGCTGCCCCAGGCTGCTGTAGACGCGTGCCACGCCGGGCTCGAGGCGGGCGGCCGCTTCCAGATGGGTCTGAGCCTCCGCGAGGTCTCCTCGTCGCAGGAGGGTCTCGCCGAGGGCGGTATGCGCCCGGAAATTGCCCGGGTCGCGGACGAGCACGTCGCGGAACCGGGCGACCGCGCCATCCTGGTCCTGCAGCGTCAGCAGGGCGAGCCCGAGTCCGAGACGCGCATCGATCGAATCGGGCTCGATCGTGATCCAGCGCTCGAACGCGGGCCTGGCCTCGGCGGAGCGGCCGGCCTCAAACAGGAGAGTGGCCAGGTTCCCCTGGGCCACCGGCCAGTCCGGGTCGGCCTCCGCGGCGCGCTCGAACTCGGCTATAGCCCCCTCCCGATTTCCCTTCAGCGCCAGCAGCGTCCCCATGCTGTTGCGCAGCACCGGATTCTCGGGCCGGATGACGAGCGCCTTGTCGTACAGCGCCTTCGCCTCGTCGAGCCGCTCCAGTTCCTGAAGACAGAGCCCCAGGTTGTTGTAGGCGCCGATGTACTGGGCGTCGACGCGCAGCGCCTCACGGTAGGCTTCCATCGCCTGGTCGAGCCGGCGGCGGTCACGGTAGATGTTGCCAATGTCGTTATACTCGACCGGGCTGATCGGGGCGATCTCGACCACCTTGCGGAACTCGGCGAGCGCCTCGTCGTCCCGGCCCCGCTTACGCAGCAGCTCGCCGAGCTTCGAGCGCGCCTGAATGAAGGTCGGATCGAAGGCGATCGCGCGGCGCAAGTGGGTCTCGGCCGAGGCGAGATCGTCGCGCTTCAGCTCCACGCCGGACAGGAGCAGAAGAGCCAGCTTGTTGTTCGGCTCGTCGTGCAGGACCGCTTCGGCGTACGACCGCGCCTTGTCGAGGTCTCCCTTGGTCAGGTAGGCGCGCGCCAGGTTGGTGCGCACCATCGTCCCGGCATCGCCGCCCTGGAGCGCCTTCTCGAAGTCGGCGATCGCCGCGTCCACGTCCCCTTCGTCGAGGGCGATGACGCCCCGGTTGTTGTGGGCGGTCATGCGCTCCTCGCCGATGTAACCGAGGTTGCGCAGCTTCTCGATCAGCTCGGCGTCCCCGGCGGCGTTGGCCGCGACCTTCTGCTGCACCGGCGCCCGGACGCCGCCGTAGGAATCGATCCAGGAGATCGGGTGGCCCGAGAGGAAGCCGGGCGTCAGGGCGTCGGCGAGAGGCTGTCCGTCCATGTCACGCGCCGCCGGCAGGCCGTAGAGGGAGAGAATGGTCGGGGCGATGTCGAGGACCGAGGCCGATCCGAGATTGAACCCGCGCCGCACGTCGGGGCCGGCCATCACCAGCATGCCGACCGGCGTGTGCCAGTCGGCCGCGTTCCCCTTGCCGATGCGCGGGTCGCTGTCGGGCGGGCGGTTGTTGTCCGACTTGAAGCCGTGATCCGACACCACCAGGATGGTGGCGTCCGGCGCCGCCGCATCGACGATCTCGCCGAGGAACCGATCCGACCTCTCGTAGTAGCGATCGATGATGCCGCCGAACAGCGCCAGGTCGCGGCGATCGACCCCCGGCAGGAGCGGCAGCCGGTAGCGCATGAACAGGTGCGACGTCTCGTCCGGTCCCTCGTAATAGATCATGTCGAGCCCCTTCGCGCCGGATCGGAGCAGCCGCAGGGCGATCGCGTGGTAGGTCTCGCCGGCCGCGATGACGGTGCGGAACTCCTTCACCAGGCCGGTCTGCTCGGCGGTCAGCGATGCGGGGAGTTTCTCTTCGGGCAGGAACCAGGCGACATCAGTGTCGGTCACCTCGGCGGGCGCCTTGATCAGAGGCCGGATGGCGTCGAACAGCTCGGGGGGATAGGTCTTGCCCCTCGTCTTCGCCGGATCGGTGCTCTTCCAGTCGTCCTTCACTTCTTCTTCGAAAAGCTGGAAGGCGACCCGGTCACTCACCATGCTGCCGCGCACCGTCTCCGCCGGCCAGGTGGCCCACCACCCGACCACGCCGACGTCGGTCCCCTGGCGGCTCAAAAGCGTCCAGAGGGCCGGCACCTGCCGCATGGCGCTGGTCACCGGTACCAGGTCCCCGGTGTCGCGGGCGGTGACGACGAAATCGACGATGCCGTGGCGCGACGGTTTGACCCCCGTGGCGATGCTCGTCCAGATGACGGGAGACAGGATCGGCCGGATCGTCTTCAGATTGGCGCGCGTCCCCCGGGCAATCAATCGCTCGAGGTTCGGCATCTTTCCCCGCTTCATGAGCGGTTCGGCGATCCGCCAGTCGAAGGAGTCGAGACCGACCAGGACGACCTGCCGGTCGAGAGGCGCGGCGTCCGCCCGTCGGATGTCACCGGAGGACTCCCCGACCCCGGCGACCGGCACGATGCGCAGCGACTCGATGCGCAGGCCGGCTCCGGCGAGGTCGGCGGCCAGGGCGCTTCGCACGGTGCGGGCGAGCCCGGGATCGCGATTGCGGACCAGGTCGTACGACGAGGTCGCCAGCGTCTCCGACACGCGCTTCTTGAGCAGGACGTCGAGCCAGCCGGTTTCGTACCCGGGTCCGCGCATGCGATGAAGGGTCAGGACACCTTCTGCGGCCAGGCTGTAGGTCATCTCGGCCTCGACCTCGACGCGCGATCCCTCCCGACTGGCAGCGGCGCCCCCGCCGCTCAGGTCGGCACGCACCGTCCTCGCCGATGCGGGGTACTCCGAGACTCGGCCAACGAGGCGCGGCACGAACCGCCATCCCGGCAGCACGAGGCGCGGTGTCGCGCGCAAGGCTGGGAAGTCAACCACGTAGACGCGGTCGGTCCTGTCGAGGTGCCGGAAGGAGGTCAGCGCGTAGGAGGCGACAACCGCAACCGAAGCTGCCGCCAGGGAACGAAATCGGGGCATTGGACGCGCATTTTAGCACGTCGCTTCAGCCGACCACCTAGACCTCGAGCCGATCGTGGTCCGCCGAGATGCACTTCCGAGGGCAACGATCATCGCCGTCATCCCGGTCGCCCGGCCGGTCTTCCGCAACCGTTGATCCGGTACCGGAAACGTGGTAGGACAACGGGGAGATCGCCGGTCATCCGAGGAGCTTTCA
>DAISWT010000039.1:0-433 GCA_036826235.1 Acidobacteriota bacterium
ACCGGGATCGGCATCTCGGCGGAGGCCCGCGAGCGGATCTTCAGCGCCTTCACGCAGGCCGACGGGTCGACCACGCGCAGGTACGGGGGGACCGGCCTCGGCCTGGCGATCGCCCGGCAGCTCGCCGCGATGATGGGAGGCTCGATCGGCGTGCAGAGCGAGCGGGGCAAGGGCTCGACCTTCTGGTTCACCGCCCGCTTCGGACGGCAGCGTCTTGGCGCGCGGCGCGCCGGCGCGCCGCGGCGGAACCTGCAGGGGCTGCGGGTGCTCATCGTGGACGACAACGGCACGAACCTCGACCTGCTGCACCACCAGGTGTCCTCGTGGGGGATGCGGGATGGCTGCGCCGAGAACGGCGCCCGGGCGCTCGACATGCTGCGCGAGGCGGCAGGACGCGGGCAACCCTACGACATCGCCATCCTCGACATGATGA
>DAISWT010000039.1:483-12802 GCA_036826235.1 Acidobacteriota bacterium
AGTCCCAGGGCCCGATCGCCTCTTTGCGCCTGGTGCTGCTCCCCTCGGTCGGTCTGCGCGGGGACGCGGCCGAGGCGCGGCGGGCGAAGATCGAGGGCTACCTCAGCAAGCCGGTGCGACAGTCGGACCTGTACAACTGCCTGGCCACGGTCATGGGACGCGAAGCGGACGGCACGCTCCTGATCACCCGGCACACCCTGTCGGAGAAGCCTCCGCGTCTGCGTGGCCGCATCCTTCTGGCCGAGGACAACCCGGTGAACCAGGAGGTGATCCTGGCGATGGTCGAGTCCCTGGGCTGCGGCGTCGACATCGCGGCCGACGGTCAGGAGGCCCTGGAGAAGCTCGCCGGGGGCGCCTACGACCTGGTGCTGATGGACTGTCAAATGCCGGGGAAGGACGGACTGGAGGCGACCGCCGAGATCCGCCGCCGCGAGAGCGCCGCGGGCGGCCGCCGCCTGCCGGTCGTCGCGCTGACCGCCAACGACATGGAGGGGGACCGTGAGCGTTGTCTGGCGGCGGGCATGGACGACTACCTGAGCAAGCCGCTGCGGCGCGAGGTCCTGGAGGCGGCCCTCGCGAAATGGTTGTCCAGCGACAGGGACAACGGCGGCTCGTCTCCGGCAGCGCGGCTCGATGCGAATAGACCGGCCGCTGGCGGGGCGCCGGCACGGACCGTGGAGGGCCCGCCCGCGTCTCCGGCGCCTCTGGCGCAGGAGCCTGCGGGCGCGGACGGCCCGATCGACATGAAGACACTCGAGAGCATGAGGACGGTCCAGCAGAAGGGTCGCACCGACCTCGTGTTTCGGGCCGTCAATCTCTACCTGAGATCCTCGCCGGAGCAGATCAGGGAGCTGCACGAGGCGGTCGACCGGAACGAGGCGGCCGTGCTGAACAGGCTGGCGCACAGCCTGAAATCGAGCAGCGCCATGGTCGGGGCCCTGCGTCTGTCCCGGCTGTGCGGCCATCTGGAGGCGCAGGCGCGCGACGCCCGTCTCGATTTCGCCGCCGAGCGCGTGGCCGAGATCGAGACGGAGTTCGCGCGCGTGGTCCTGGCCCTCGAGGTGCTCGGTCAAGGGGGGGAATCGTGAGCGGAGCGGACGCACCGGAGAAGCGGACCCTCATTCTCGTCGTGGACGACGACACGGCAATCCGCGAGCTCGTTCGCGAGGCCCTGGAGCACTTCCAGTTCGCCGTCGTGGAGGCCCGCAATGGCAGGGACGGAGTCGCGTCGTTCACGGCCCACAAGCCGGAGCTCGTGTTGATGGACGTCCGCATGCCGGAAATGGACGGCTTCCAGGCGACCGCAGCGCTGCGGCAGATCCCGGCCGCGGCCACGACGCCGATCCTGATCCTCACGGGTCTCGACGACACCGACTCGATCCGCAGGGCCTACGAGGCCGGCGCGACCGATTTCGCCTCGAAGCCGATCAACCTGTTCGTGCTGGGCCACCGCGTGCGCTACATGCTGCGGGCCAAGCGGACGGTCGACGATCTGCGCGAGAGCGAGGCGCGTCTGGCGCACGCGCAGCGCATCGCGCGGCTCGGCAACTGGGAGCGGGAGCTGAAGTCGGGACGGATGCGCTGGTCGGACGAGATGTACCGGATTTTCGGGGTCGACCCGAAGACGTTCACGCCCAATCTGCAGGCCTACCTCGAGCTCATGCAGTCGCAGGACAGGGAGCTGGTGGCCCGCGCCACGGGCGAGGCCGTACGCCAGGAGGGGCCGTACAGCTTCGACGCGCGCATCGTGATGCCCGACGGCGCCGTCCGTCATGTGCACGAGCAGGCCGAGATCGTGCTCGACGAGGACGGCACGCCCCTGCGGCTCTCCGGCACGACCCAGGACATCACGGAGCGCAAGCAGATCGAGGACCAGATCCGATTCCTGGCGTACTACGACGGGCTGACGCGCCTGCCGAACCGGGTCCTGTTCATGGAGCGGCTCAACCAGGCGCTGTCGACCGCCCAGCGGCAGGGAGCGACGCTGGCCATGCTGTTCCTGGACCTCGACCGGTTCAAGAGGATCAACGACACACTGGGGCACAAGGTGGGAGACCTGCTGCTGCAGGCGGTCTCGGAACGCCTGAAGAAGTGCCTGCGCTCGACCGACACGATCGCCCGCGGCGACCCGCTCGCCTCGAGCGACACGGTGGCGCGCCTCGGGGGGGACGAGTTCATCGTGACCATCACCGACATCGCGCGCGGGGAGGACGCGGCCAAGATCGCGCGCCGGGTCATGGAGGCGCTGAACGAGCCGTTCAAGCTGGAGGAACACGAGGTCTTCGTGGGCGCGAGCATCGGCATCAGCCTGTTCCCGCACGACGGCAAGGACGCGGACACGCTCCTGAAGAACGCCGACTCGGCCATGTACCACGCGAAGGACGCCGGACGGGGAACCTACCAGTTCTACAACAAGTCGATGAACGAGGCCGCGCTGCAGCGACTGGCGATGGAGAACAGCCTGCGCAGGGCGCTGGAGCGCCAGGAGTTCCTGCTCCACTTCCAGCCGCAGATCGACGTGGTGACCGGCCGGATCATCGGCGCCGAGGCGCTGGTCCGCTGGCGTCACCCCGAGCTGGGGATGGTCTCCCCGGGCGACTTCATCCCGCTGGCCGAGGAGACCGGCCTCATCATGCCGATCGGCGAGTGGGTGCTGCGATCGGCGTGCGCCCAGGGCAAGGCCTGGCGGGACGAGGGGTTCGGCGAGATGATCGTCGCGGTCAACCTCTCGGGCCGGCAGTTCCGCCAGCAGCCGCTGGTGCACACCGTCGATGAGATCGTGAAGTCCACGGGCTTCGACCCGCGCTGCCTGGAGCTGGAGATCACCGAGAGCATCCTGGTGCAGAGCGTCGACGACACCCTCACGACGCTGAAGCGGATCCGGGCCATGGGCCTGCGGGTCTCGGTCGACGATTTCGGCACGGGGTACTCGTCGCTGACCTACCTCAAGCGCTTCCCGATCGACACGCTCAAGATCGACCAGTCGTTCACCCGCGACATCGCCACCGACGCCGGCGATGCCGCCATCACGGCGGCGATCATCGCCATGTCCCAGGGCCTGAAGATGGCGGTCATCGCGGAGGGAGTGGAGACCGAGGAGCAGCGTGATCACCTGCTGCAGAGGGGCTGCCGGCTGATGCAGGGCTACCTGTTCGGCAGGCCCGTCCCGGCCGACCAGTTCCGGCTGCTGCTCGAACAGCAGGCAGCCGGACAGAAGCGGCCCGCCCGGGCCGCCACGCGGCGCCGGGCCGCCAGGTAAATCGGATCACGCGAGCAGCGGGGCGACCTCGCGGAAGGCGCGCAAGGTAGTCTCGACGTCGTCGTCCGAGTGCTGCACCGAGACGGTCCAGATGTCCTCCGGGCCCTGCGCCTGGGGTAGGACGCCGCGGTTCAGCATGCCGATCCAGAACCTCTGCCACTTGTCGAGCCGCGTGCGCTTGAAATCCGCGACGCCGTGCACCGGCCCGCGGCTGAAGAACATCGAGCCCGACGCCCCGGCCGTCACGACGTGCGCCTCCAGACCCGCGCGCGCGATGATCTCGCGGTAGCCCTCGGCGAGCGTCTGATTGACGGCGAACATCCGGTCGTAGTTTCCCGGCGTCAGGACCTCGGTCAGAGTGGCGTGGGCGGCGGCGAGCCCCACGTGGTTGGCGGCGTACGTTCCGACGTGCTTGACGTTGCGCGTCTCGATGCCCTCCATGAGGTCGCGCCGCCCGCCGAACAGGCCGATCGGGAAGCCGCCGCCGATCGACTTGGCCATGGCGACGAGATCCGCCGGCACCCCGAAGTACTCGCCGGCGCCGCGCAGCCCGAGCTTGCAACCCATCTTCACCTCGTCGTAGATCAGGACGGCGCCCTCGCGATCGCACAGATCGCGGACCCCCTGCAGGAACCCCTGGCGCGGCAGCAGGACCCCGAGGTTGAACACGACCGGCTCCAGAATCAGGGCGGCGATCTCCCCCGGGTGCTCGTGGAAAGCGGCGCGCACGCTCTCGAGGTCGTTGTACTCGGCGAGGCAGGTCTTCGAGACCAGGGCGCGCGGGATGCCGGCGCTGTAGATCTCCTGGCCCATCCACTCGGGAGCGCCGGGCGGCAGGTCGGTCTCGGGCTTCCCGAGCCAGAACTCCGGGCCGTTGCCGTGGTAGCAGGCGTCGAACTTCAAGATGGAGTCCCGACCGGTTGCGGCGCGCGCCACGCGCACCGCGAACTGCGTCGCCTCGGAGCCCGTGTTGACGAAACGCACCAGATCCAGACGAAAGCGCTCGCACACGAGTGCCGCCAGGTCGGCGGTGCGTGGATTGGGGTAGCAGGTCATCGTGCCGCTCCCGACCTGCCGGCGCACGGCGTCGATCACGGCCGGATGAGCGTGGCCGGCGAGCAGGGTCGATTGGGCCAGGCCCCAGTCGACGTACTCGTGGCCGTCCACGTCGACGACGCGCGAGCCGCGCGCCGAGCGCAGGAAGAGCGGGTGCGGGTCCATCATGCGGAAGTTGCTGCACACGCCGGCCGGGAGATGGCGCCGGGCGCGCTCCAGCTCCGCGGCGGAGCCGGCGGTGCGCGCGTGGAACCGACGCATCTCTCCGGCGAACGGGTCCGCGGCGGGGAGGGGCGCGGCTGGCGTCGGCGGCTGTGTAGATCTGTCGAGGCTCATGGACGACTCCCCTGATTCGAGCGGGAATAAGATGAGAATGAACGACGTCCGGATGCTAGCGTAGCCGCGCCGGAGCGGTCAACGCCGCGAACCACCCCGTGAAACGGCGCGCGGGGCGGCACCTGTGCGAGAATCGCCGTTCACTGGCCACCTTTCGGAGGGCAGGATGAGAGGCTCGCTCGCAGGGACCATGGTCCTCGTCGCCGTCGCGGCGCTTCCCGCCGCGGCCGCCGACCTCGAATCGAAGGCGCGTCGCCTCCACGAGCGCGCCATCGTGGTCGACACGCACGTCGACGCGCCGTACGCGCTGGAGAAAAAATGGGCCGACGTCGGTGGGCGCGGGGCGACGGAGCATTTCGACATCCCGCGCGCCCTCGAGGGCGGTCTGACGGCGCCGTTCTTCGCCATCTACGTGCCGAAGAGCTACGCCGAGGCGGGCGGCGCGGCGCGCGAGGCGCTGGACCTCATCGACCTGGTGCAGCGCGTCGTGCGGGCGCATGCCGATCGCCTGGTGGCCGCGACGTCCGTGGCTGAGATCCGGCAGGCCAAGCGCCACGGCCGCATCGCCGTGCTGATGGGGATCGAGGGCGGCCACGCCATCGAGGACTCTCTCGGCGCCCTGCGGGAGTTCCACAAGCTGGGAGTGCGCTACATGACGTTGACGCACACCAACACCAACCACTGGGCCGACTCGTCGGGGACCTTCTACCTGCCCGACTTCAATCCCGCGGACTTCCAGGTGCACCACGGCCTGAGCGACTTCGGCCGGGCGGTGGTTCGCGAGATGAACCGGATCGGGATGATGGTCGACGTGTCGCACGTCTCCGACGAGACGATCGACGACGCGCTGGAGACTTCGCGCGCGCCGCTGTTCGCCTCCCATTCATCCTGCCGGGCTCTCTGCGACATTCCGCGCAACCTGACGGACGACCAGATCAAGAGGATCGCCGCGAAGGGAGGCGTGGTGATGATCAACGTGTCGTCGTACTTCATCGACCCGAAGGTGGTCGAGGCCGACCGGGCCGAGCGCCAGAAGCTGGCGCCGGACTATCTGAAGATCAAGCAGGACCTCGCGGGCGACCCGAAGAAGCGCGACGAGGCGATCGGCAAGCTGTTTGACACGCTGACCCGGCACCGGTCGGTGTGGACGCGAGTCGCGGACCACATCGAGCACGTCATCCAGGTGGCCGGGCCCGGGGCGGTCGGCCTGGGGACCGATTTCGACGGCATCCAGGATCCGCCCGAAGGGTTGGAGGACGTCTCGAAGCTGCCGGCGATCACCACCGAGCTCCTGCGTCGCGGATACTCCGAAGACGTCGTGCGGGGCGTCCTGGGCGAAAACCTCCTGCGCTTTTTCGCGCGGGTCGAAGAGGTGTCGCGTGGACTGGCGGACGAGCCCCCCTCGATCGCCACGCTGCAGCCGGGGGCGAATTAGCGGACGGGTTCCTGACGAAGGAGACGCTCCTGGCGGTTCGATCACCGAACGGGCGCGCCGCGGCGCGGCGCGGCGTGTGGCTTCTGCCCCTGCTCTGCCTGTCGGCGTCGCGCCCGGCCCGGGCCGCGCCCAACGGCGAGCGGCTGCGCGTCGCGGCCGTCCGGACGGAGGGGGCGATCACGATCGACGGGCTCCTGGACGAGCGGGACTGGCAGCGGGGCGGTCTGATCCCGGACCTGACCCAGCACGCTCCGCATCCCGGCGAGCCGACGCCCTACAGGACGGAGATCCGGCTGCTGGTCGACGATGAGAACATTTACATCGGCGCCACCTGCCACGACCCGGCGCCGGACCGGATCTCCCTGCACTCGATGCAGCGCGACATCGACGACCCGTTCGGGGACGATTTCCTGGCGTTCGTCTTCGATACCTTCGGCGACAACCACAGCGGCTATCTTTTCGAGATCCACGCGACCGGCTCGGTGAGCGACGGTCTCATCCCCGGACCCGGCATCCTGTCGACCGACTGGGATGGGATCTGGGACGCCCGGACGCGCATCGACGAGGGCGGGTGGACCGCCGAGATCCGGATCCCGACGCGCACGCTCCACTTCAAGGTCGGGCTCACGGAATGGGGCTTCAACGTTCTGCGCTACATCCCGCGCGACCGGATCAACCAGCACTGGTCGGGCGTGACGATCGACTCGGACGTGATCGATCTCAGTAGCGCCGGCCGCCTGTCTGGCATCGGGGGGCTGGACCAGGGGCGCGGCCTGACGGTCTCCCCGTACGCACTCGGACGTTTCGAGCGCGTCCCCGCGGACGGCACCGAGAACGTCGTGGGTCGCGGCGGGCTCGACCTGGCGTACAGCCTGACGCCGCAGCTCACGGGTGTCGTCACCGCCTACACCGACTTCGCCGAGACGGAGGTCGACACGCGTCAGATCAATTTGACTCGATTCGACCTGTACTTCCCAGAGAAACGCCCGTTCTTCCTGGACGGATCGAGCCTGTTCAACTTCGGCCTCGGGCTCGACCAGGACTTCGTGCCGTTCTACTCGCGTCGCATCGGCCTGTTGAACGGAGAAACCGTGCCGATCGACTGGGGCGCCAAAGTGCTGGGCCACGTCGGCAAGTTCGGCATCGGAGCGCTCGACATCGAGACCGGCACGTCGAACGGCGTGCCCCGCGCCAACCTGTCGGCCGGCCGCGTAACCTACGACGTCAACGACGGCTTCCGTGTCGGCGTGATCGGCACGCACGGCGACCCCGCGGGCCCGCGGGCCAGCTCCCTCGCCGGGCTGGACGCCAACTGGCACAGCTCGACGATCCACGGTGACAAGAAGCTGTCGATCGGAGGCTGGGCGGCGCGCTCGAGCGGTGATCTGCCCTCGGGAAAGCGGGACGGCTGGGGGTTCAAGGTCGATCTCCCGAACGACTTCTGGGAGGCCTACGCCCGTTACCTGGAGTTCGGTGACGCGCTCGAACCCGCCCTCGGATTCCTGCCGCGCCCGGGAACGCGCTGGTACGACGTCTGGAATGCGTTCAAGCCGCGGCCAAGCCGCGACGGGCGGTTCGCCTGGATCCGTCAGGCGTTCTTCGAGACCGGCTACAAGCAGGTGGACGACCTCATGGGACGCACCGAGTCGAGCCGCCTGTTCATCGCGCCCTTCAACATCGAGACCGAGTCGGGCAAGCACTTCGAGGCGGACTGGGTGCCGACGTTCGAGCGCCTGACCGCTCCCTTCGAGGTCGCGCCGGGCGTGATCATCCTGCCCGGCCGCTATCATTTCACCCGCTACCGCGCCGAAGCGGAGTCGTCGCAAGCGCGCCTGTGCCGGGTCGGCGCGACCGTCTGGCTGGGCGACTTCTATGACGGACGGCTGACGCAGACCGACGCCTTCCTCAACTGGGACGTCCTGAAGGGCCATCTGCATCAGAAACTCGAGCTGCAGAACGATTTCGGTCACCTGCCGGAGGGGAACTTCGCGGTCCGTCTCTACCAGCTGCAGAACGTCTTCGCCTTCTCGCCGCGCCTGCTGCTGTTCGGCTACTTCCAGTACGACAACGACTCGCGCGAGATGGGGATGAACGCGCGCCTGCGCTGGACCTTCCGCCCCGGCAACGATCTGTTCGTCGTCTGGAACCGCAACTGGGTCCACCCCCTCGACGAGGGGCCGTTCACCCTCGCCCACGAGGGCGACCAGGTGGCTGTGAAGGTCCGCTTCGCCTGGACCGGGTGAGCGTGGTGAGGCGGGTCGGAGCGATCGGGAGCGGCCCGCTCTCTAAGGAGCGGCTGGCGCCCGCCCGTCCAGCATCGTCCTGAGCGCGGCGATATGGCCGGGGGTCGTGCCGCAGCAGCCGCCGATGAGACGCGCTCCCTGTTCGACTCTCGTCTCCATCCAGACGGCGTAGGCCTCCGGCCCGTGATGTTCCGGCATCCGCCAGCCGGTGACCTCGTCCGGCTCGCCGAGATGGGCGTACAGGCCGTGCGGCAGCCCGGGTGCGAGCCGGACGAAACCGGGGAAGATCTCCTGCATTGCTTCCGGCCTCGCGCAGTTCACCAGGATGGCTCGCAGCCTCGTGCCGCCGGCCTCCGCGAGACGCGGCACCGCTTCGTCGAGCGTCTCGCCGGAGAGCAGGTGGTGCGGGGCGCGCGGGCAGAGGCTCAGCAGCACGTCCAGCCCGCTATCGCCTGCCGCCAGGAGCGCGGCCTCCGCCTCGCGCAGGCAGTTCATCGTCTCGATGAAGAGCAGGTCGACCCCGAGACCGGACATCAGGTCCACTTGGCGGTGGTGCTCGGCGAGACACTCGCCTTGCGGCGGCACCCGATCGGGTCGGTAGCAATCCTCCAGCGGCGCGATTCCGCCGGCGACCAGAACGCTGCGCCGCGGCGCGCCGGGCGCCGACGTCGCGCCGGCTCCGGCGCGCGCGCATTCGACCGCCCGCCGGTTGAGCGCACGCCAGGAGCCGCCGCGGCCGGCCCTTCCGAGGGAGCGCCGCGTCGTCCGGAACGTGTTGGTGACGAGGATCTCCGCGCCGGCGGTGGCGTACTCCTGGTGGATCCGGACGAGCGTCTCCAGCCCTT
Organism: Acidobacteriota bacterium; assembly: GCA_036826235.1. Classification (GTDB taxonomy): domain Bacteria; phylum Acidobacteriota; class Polarisedimenticolia; order Gp22-AA2; family Gp22-AA2; genus Gp22-AA3. Next base: position 9,658 of record DAISWT010000039.1, read on the forward strand.
TGTCGTCGAGGAGCGCGCGCGCCGACCAGAGCGGCAGCGTCGTGTCCACGCCGCGCCGCGCCAGCTCGGTGCCGACGGCGCCGTCCAGCAGCACCGGACGGGGACGCTCCAGCAGGGCTTCCAGCCCGCCCGGCGGGCGCGGGTGCATCACGGATCGCATGCCGGGATCTTATACCGGTGTGGACAGGCTCCTAAGGCCGCCACTCCTGCCGCCGGGCGAACGACCCGAGGAACCAGGAGATCACGCTGACGACGAGAGAACCGACGATCGCCCACCCGAACGAATCGACCACGAAGCCGGGCACGATCTCGGACGCCAGCGCGAACGCCAGGCCGTTGATCACGACGTAGAACAGCCCCAGTGTCACGATCGTGATCGGCAGGGTCAGGAACACCAGGATCGGCCGGATGATGGCGTTGATGAACCCGAGGACGAGCGCCGCCACCGCCAAGGTCTCCAGCGAATCGACGTGCACGCCCGGCAGGATCTTGGTGCAGACGAGCAGGGCCAGCGCGATGCTGAACCAGTGGACGAGAAAGCGGGCCATCCGAGTCCCCCCGTGGCGTTCCGTCCGGTTCGCCGACGACTCCGCCAGCGCAGTGTCTCACGTTCCGCCGTCCGAGGCCAGTGCCGCATCTCAGTTGGTCAGGTACGCGTGCAGGCTGACGTTCGCTGTCTTGTCCGTGGTGTTGTAGAGAAGCACCCGGTAGCGCGGGAACCCGATCGTGAAACGTTGCGGCTCCGACGCGAAGTAAAGCGAAGCTCCCGAGACCGATGGGGCCTTGATCTCCATGGGAAACTGAAACAATCCCTCCTCTTCGAACGCCCGGATGACCGTCTCTTCGTCCGGGATCAAGAGCGCGCCCACGGAGCCGGCGCGCAGCGCCCGGCCTTTTGTCTGGCCGTTCAGGCTCAGCACGACCGAAGTGAAGCCGTCGGTCGCCAGTGTGCCCGCCGGGACGAGGCGTGTGGTCTCCTTCGGACTGACGGGAGACACCAGCAGATCCTTCAGGTGTTGCAGGGCGGCATGGCGCACCACGCCGTCGATCGCGACCGTGCCGGCCACCTGCTGCGTCTGCGGAAAGTTCGTGATGAAAACCCTCCGGACATCTTCCTGGGATCGCAGGGATGTGGCGGGTACGAAAGCCAGGAACCAGGTGATGATGAGCAGGAGCGGAACGATGGTCCGGAGTCTTCGCGGCATTCGGCCCTCCTTCGGCAATCGCAGGACACGTTCCTGCGGCCGACTCTCATTACGCAAGGCAGAGCCGATACGTCTAGAAACGGGATCTCGCCCCGGGATAATTCCCGTCAGTCCCCGCTGCAGTTCTGGACCAGGGCGCCGCACCGCGTGCAGACCTCCTTGCACTTGCGAAGCTCGGTCCGGCCGCCGCAGGCGGGGCAGGGCATCGCCGGCTGTGTTTCTCCGCCCTGGACGGTCTGCTGTGGGGTCATCCGTCCCTCCGGTCGACGCGAAGGCAAGTATACGACTGGAGTCAGCGCGGCCGCTCGACCCAGGAGTTGACGTTGAAGGTGTAGGACAGCTGGGCGGCGACCGAGTACCCGTTCGGGAGGTAGGCCTTCAGGCTGTCGTCGACGTTCCAGCGGTCGCGGCGGTAGGCGACCTTGAGCACGGCGCCGGGACCGAGGCGATAACCGGCGCCGGCCTCGACGTCGAAGAAATCGGCTGCCGTGCCCATCCAGACGCCGGGACCGAGCGGCTGGATGTAGGCGTAATCGTTGCGCTCGAGGCGCAGGGCGGTGAAGAAGCGGGGCGTCCAGGTGTACTTCGGCTCGATGAAATAGGCCTTGCCGCGCACCGCGCGGGCCTGGGCGGGGACGTCGTAAGACGAGCGGGCGAAGTCGCCGTTCAGCTCGAAGTAGCCGCGGCTGAACTGGATGTCGGCGCCGACGATCCGTTGCTCGAAATCCCTCCAGCCCGCACCCGCCGGCAGGAACGGGTCGAGATCGCGGTTCAGGTAGGGGCCGCGCGTGGCGTAGCCGCCGAGGCGCAAGCCGGTTAGCGGCGTGATCCCGAGCGCCAGGGCCGGCCGCAGGATGGTGCCGGGCTCGGGAACGTATTTCTCGTTGATCAGCGGCAGGTCGAGAAGGGCGACGCGGTAATCGAACCGGGAGACTTGGCCGCCTGCCTGAACCCCGAGAGGGTAGGAGACCTCGTAGCTGTCCGGGGAGCCGATCAGCGGATTGGTGGTCGACAGCCGCCGGCGTGGAAAATTCCCCAGCGGCGTGACGATCCTCCCGGCCTCCAGGACCAGCCGCAGCGGCGCGCGGAACGTGTAGCGCAGGGCGGCCTGCTCGATCCTCCCCTGTCGTTCCCCCTCGTAGCTTCCCGAGCCGTCTTCCCCTCGCGCGACCACGAATCCCTGCAGACCCGGCAGGAACTCGCCCACGGCCCAGAGACGCAGGCGCCCCGCGGGCGCCGTGTCGCCGTCATTCTTGCTGAGCAGCCGGGAACCGGAGTCGGTCTTCCAGACCTCGGCGTCGAAGAGTCCCTGGACGAGCACCTTGTCGTCCTGGGAGCGGGCCGGTGCGGCGCGGAACATGAGCAGGGCGGCGATCAGGAGCGCGCCGCGCCCGCGGCGGCGGCGCACATCGGGGCGCCCCGTGGCGCGTTCCTCAGGCCGCGGTCTGCAGCTCATGCCAGGCCTCGCGCAGCGTCGCAAGGTACTCTTCCATCGAGAACGGCTTCAGCAGGCAGCGTGAACGGACTTCCTCCAGAAAGGCGGCTTCGGCGACAGTGTCTCCGGTGACGAACAGGAACCCCCTCGTGCCGGAGGGCCGGTGGGCCGCCACCCAGCGATACAGGTCCTTGCCGGAGAGATCGCCGGGCATCTTCAGATCGGAGACGATGATGTCGAAGTCCCGGCGCCGCAGCAGCTCGACCGCTTCCGCCCCCGAGCCGACCCCGACCGCCGTCGCCCCGACCGAGTCGAGAATGGCCATCTGCAGCTCCACCACGTTCGGCTCGTCGTCGACGACCAGCACCGACGCCGGCAGGGAGCGCCGGGAGGCCGGCTCGGGAGCCGGCCGGGGCCTCGCGCGGCTCTCCTCGGCGGGCCGCTGCGGGGTGCCGCGGGGCAGCACGACCGTGAATCGCGCGCCTCCCTCCGGCCGGTTGTCGGC
>DAISWT010000040.1:0-1928 GCA_036826235.1 Acidobacteriota bacterium
CCCTGAGGGGCGAGACCCACAGGGTCTTGTGCGCCAGCACGTCCATGATCGAGGCGCCGTCCGGCGAGAACGACATGTGCGATCCCCCGGTGACTTCGGGAAGCGGCCGGGGCTCGGCGCCGTCGAGGGACACTTGCATGCTCACGGGCCTGCCGCCGCCGGGACAACGGAACACGACCCCGCCGCCGTCCTTCGTCCAACGCAGAAAATGCCCGGTGACACCGACGCGCGTCAGCTGGCGAGGCTCGGACCCGTCGACGTTCATGACCCAGACCTCCAGCCTGCCGCTGCGGTCCGACTGGAACGCGAGCGATCGGCCGTCCGGCGAAAAGGCGGGGTTGATGTCGATGGACGGTGTCCGGGTCGCCTGCCGCAGCGCGCCGGTGGCGACATCGACCATCCAGATGTCCGCGTTGCCGGCGCGCGCGGAGAAAAAGGCGATGGTCCTTCCATCGGGCGACCAGGCGGGCTGGAAGTCCCCGCCGGGACCCTGGGTGAGCTGCCGGCCGGCCGCGTCGCGAGTCGAATAGAGCCAGAGATTCATCTGGCCGGAGCGGTCGGAGTTGAACGCGATGGCGGCGCCGTCCGGCGACCAGGATCCGCGGCTGTCCTCGCGCGTCGTCGAGACGACCTCCTGGGGCGGACCGGTGGACAGGCCGGTTCCGGGATCCACCGGCAGCTTCCAGAGATCGGCGTTCTGCCGGAGAATGGCGAAAGCCAGGCGCCCTCCGTCCGCCGACACCGCCGCCTCGACGTCCTGCCCCGCCCCGGTGGTCAACTGCTGGAGCCCCCCGGACGGCCTGCCGTCCGGGGACACCGCGATGCGCCACAGGTTGACACCACCCGTGCGATTCGAGGTGAAATAGATGAAACCGCCCCGGGGCGACCACACCGGCTGGATGTTCTGGAACAGGTCGTTGGTGACCTGGACGAGGCTCTTGGAACCCAGGTCGACGACGCGCACCTCAAACTTGGTCCGCTCGATGTCCTGGAACACGAGACGCTTGCCGTCCGGCGACCAGCGCGGCCGGACGTGGACGATCGCCTCGGACACGTCGGTCGTCGCCTGCTGCGGATTCTGACCCAGGACGTCCGTGATCCAGATGCGGCGCGGCCCGCCCCACGACGCGTCGACGGCGAGGCGCCGCCCGTCGGGGGAGAACGACGGGTTGAAGGCGCCCTCCACGAGCCGGGCCTCCTGGCGCGTCGCGACGTCCACGGCCCACACGTCCCCGCCGTCGTACTGACCGAAGACGTCCCCGGGCTCGAGTCTCTTCCCGGTCTCGCGCGCGCGCACGAAGGCGATCGTCTTCCCGTCGGCCGACCAGGCGGGCTGGATGTCATCGAACGCGCCGGAAGTCAGCGGGATCCCGTCTCCCCCGGCGAGCCGCCTGGTGAAGATCTTGCGCACGCCGCCGCGCTCCGCGGTGTAGGCGATCGACTGACCGTCCGGCGCCCAGGCGGGTGATTGCTCGAGACCTTCCGCCAGCGTGAGCTGTGTGAGCGTCGGGGCCGGCGGCGGTGCCTTGCGGACGAGGAGAAGGGCCACGACGGTGCCGACGACGACCAGCACCCCGAGCGCCGGGGCGAGGAGACGCCGGAGGCCGGCTCCGGCACGGTGCGGCTCGATCGCCTGCCGGATCTCGCGCGACACCTCGGCGGCATCGGGTCTCCGCCGGGAGTCCTTCTCCAGGCAGCGTGCCAGCAGCCGGCGGATCGGCGCGGGCGTGGCGCGCGGCAGAGAGCTCCAATCGGGGTCGTCGTGCAGGATAGCGGCCAGGCAGTCGGTGGCGGTCTCACCGCCGAACGCCCGGCGACCGGCAAGCATCTCGTACAGCAGACACCCGAACGACCAGACGTCGCTGCGCTGATCGAGGGGCTTGCCGCGCGCCTGCTCCGGACTCATGTAGGCGGGTGTGCCGAGGATG
>DAISWT010000040.1:2015-12729 GCA_036826235.1 Acidobacteriota bacterium
CAGACCGAAATCGAGAACCTTCGCCCTGCCGCCCGGCGTCACGCGCACGTTCGCGGGCTTCAGGTCACGGTGGATGACTCCCCGGTCGTGCGCCGCCTCGAGCGCGCCGGCGATCTGCCGCGCGAGATCGAGCGCCTCGTCGAGCCGCGGCCGTCCCGCGGCCAGGATCTCGTCGAGAGTTCTCCCCTCGACAAGCTCCAGCACCAGGAAGCGGTGCCCGTGCCGCTCTTCGATGCCATGGATGGCGGCGACGTTCGGGTGGTCGACCGAGGCGAGCAGGCGCGCCTCGCGTTCGAAGCGGGCCATGTGCTCGGGATCCGCAGCCAGGGCTTCACCGACGATCTTGATCGCGACGTCCCGGCCGAGCTGCGTGTCCCGGGCGCGATAGACTTCGCCCATCCCGCCCGCGCCGATGGGAGCGAGGATCTCGTAAGGGCCGAGACGAGTTCCAGACGAGAGAGTTGCAGGTGGTGTCACGCGGGATGCTCGGGACGCCCGGCCGGATGTCGAGCGGCCGGCGGTCATTATAGTGCCTTCCGGGCAGGGCGACCGCATCCCTGGCGCCGCCCGCCCCCCCCCGGCCGCCTCGGTCGGCTCAGCGATCCCTGTGGCGGTACGGGTCCGGGGCGAAGCCCGGGTCGTCGAAGCCGCGCGCCGACTCTCGGCGTGTCAGCGGGTCGGTGTAGCGATTGTCTGGAGGGAAGACGCCGAGCCGGACGAGCGCCTCGCGGTATTCGTAGCGGATCTCGAGGACGGTGGCGGGTGAGTCCTCGGCGTCGAACTGGACCTGGCGCACCGGATGGCTGGTCTCCTGCCCGATCCCGGTTGCCGCCAGGCCGCCGGGCGCCGTCTGTTTGGGGCTGCCCTGCGGCGCGGCGCTCTGCGGCGGCGCGGTGGAGCCGGTGGAGTCCTTCGACTCGGACCTGGGGATGTCCTCACGCTGCCGCGGCTCGTCGATGATCACCGGCGGCCGCCTCTCGCGGAACACGGCCGCGGCGATGAGCCCGAGGTTCTGAGTCCGCCCCAGCCAGGCCCCGTAGGACCGCTCCTCGGTCGTGAACAAGAACCGCCGCGCCGTCGTCGAGCTGGTCTGCCAGCCGTCGAGGGTGATCGTTTCGTACGGGCCGAGGATCCACTTGCGCGCGTCCACGGCGGACGTCGTCCGGGCGTCGATCGAGTTGAGCCCATCCACCGAGAGGGCGATCGCCACGCGCTCTCCGGTCCGGTTCCGCAAACGCACCGAGTAGTCGCGGTTCTTCAGAGCCTCGACGTAGCTGGTGCCCCGGGCCGCGAATTCGCTCAGGGGCGCTCCCGCGACGAGGATTTCCATCGAGTAGCCGTCGCGATCGAGAGCCAGCGCGCGCCCGGCGGGAGAGAGCGCCGCGGCCAGGAAGAGGGCCGGGGCGAATCCGAATCTCGAGAACTTCCGAAGCGTTCTGGTCATGTTCGTATGCCTCCATTTGGACCCGATTTCCGGGCCCGGGAGTTTGGACAGTCCGGGCGCCTGAAAGTTCCCGCGCGGGGAGGGCTCGCCCGGGAGACTCTGATAACATCGCGCCGCGCCACCTCAGGGAGACATGATGCGTCGCTTCCATTTTCGTCATCGGGCCATGCTGGTGTTGTTGGTCATCGCCTGTCTCGCGCCGCGCGCCGCGGCGCTCGCCGCGAACCGGGTCGCGACCGGCACAGCGAGCGGCGACCTGGAGGCGGCGCGCGCCCTGTTCGAGACGAACCTGGACGCAATCCGCCGGCGTGACCGCGACGCCTACCTGGCGTGCTACCTGCACGCCGACACGCTTGCCCGGACCGGGCCCGATGGGCCGCAATGGGGCTACGACTCGTTGGCCAAGGAGACCGGCAGCGATTGGCCCGATCTGTTCGAGGGGCTGGGCCTCACACTCATCCCGATCCGGCCGGGGCTGGTCTACGGGACGTACCGCTACCGCGTCCGCTACGGGGAGCGCGAGGACTCCGGGATCTCCGAGCGCTTCTTCGTCAAGATGGAAGACGGCTGGAAGATCGCCGTCACCACCGCGTTCTCCGCCCCGCCGGGAACGCCGCCTCCGCCACGGGCGCTGGTCGGGGCGACGTTGTTGGACGGCACCGGCGCAGCACCCGTCCCCGACTCGGTCGTGATCGTGCGCGGCGGAACGATCGACTGCGCCGGGACCCGGACCCAGTGTCCCCCTCCGAAAGGGATCGATGTCCTCGATCTCAAGGGACTCTGGATCACGCCGGGAATCGTCGATGCCCACGTGCACTTCTCGCAGACCGGCTGGGCCGACGGGCGGCCCGATTTCATCGACGTCCGCGACCGCTATCCTTATGACGAGGTCGAGGCCGGTCTGCGCGCCCACCCGGAGCGCTTCCTCCGCTCGTATCTCTGCTCGGGGGTCACCGCGGTGTTCGACGTCGGAGGCTACTCGTGGACCTGGGACCTGCGGGCGCGCGCCGACGCCGATCCTCTGGCGCCGCGCGTCGCCGCGGCCGGACCGCTTCTGTCCACCCTGGATTTCTGGCTGAACCTGCCGGCCGAGAGACAGTTCATCTATCTCGGCACCGAGCAGGACGCGCGCGCCGGTGTGCGCTATCTCGCGGCGCAAGGCGCCGACGCGGTCAAGGTCTGGTTCATCCCGGTGGCGGACAGGAACTTCGACGACATGGCCAAGGCGGTCCTGGCGGCGGGCGACCAGGCGCGGGCCAGCAAGATCCCGCTCATCGTCCACGCCACGGGATTGAAGGAGGCCACCGTCGCGCTGCGGGCCGGGGCCAATCTCCTCGTGCACAGCGTCGGCGATCTGCCTGTCGATGCGGAATTCCTGCGGCTGGCGAAGGAGAACCGGACGATCTACTGCCCGACGCTGACCGTCCTGGACGGCTATCGCCGCCTGCAGGAGGCGGCCGCCGCGGGTAAGGCGCCGGAGGTCGACGACCCGAACGGCTGCGTGGACCCCGAGACCCTCGCGCACGTCGCCGAGACCGCCCGCCTGTCCGTGAAGGACGCCGATCCGAAGGTCGCCGATCGGCGCCGGGAGCGCATCACGACCTTTAATAGAGTAGGGCCGGCCAACCTGAAGGCGGTGCGCGACGCCGGCGTCGCCATCGCCATGGGGACCGACGCGGGCAACCCGCTCACCCTGCACGGTCCCTCGGTGTACGCCGAGATGGAGGCGATGCAGGCGGCCGGGATGACGCCCATGGAAGTCCTGGTCGCCTCGACCCGGTCCGGCGCCTTGGCCATGCACCGGCTCGACGACTTCGGGACGGTCGAGAAGGGCAAGCGCGCCGACCTCCTGGTCCTCGCCGCCGACCCGGTGCGCGACATCAGGAACCTCCGCCAGCTCCGCTACGTCGTCAAGGGCGGCGTGGTGCGCGCGCAGGCGGAGCTGCGCCCGGCCGGCCCGGCGCAGCCGTAGCCGGAGAGGTGCCGCCGTGAAACGCCTGCGTCGCGCTCTCGAAGCGGCCGCGGCCGCGAGCCTGATGTCTTGCACTGCCGCGGCCGTCCTTGCCGGGGGGCCGATCGCCCCCGACACGCCCGAGCCGGGCTCGGCCGAGGCGATCGCGCGGTTCACGACCGAGCCGCGCTTCCTGAGCCCGTGGGTCGCGTACGTCCCGGCCTCCGGGACGGTGCCGTCGCCCTCGAAGCAGCTCGGGCACATCGTCGGCGCGCCCGGGGAGCTGACGCACGCCGGGGCGATCCAGGCCTACGTGCGGGCGCTGGCGGCCGCGTCCCCTCGCGTGCACCTCGAGACGATCGGCAGGACCGAAGAGGGGCGCGAGATCATCCTGGTCGCCATCGCCGACGCGGCCGGCATCCGCGACCTGGCGCCGCTCAAGGCCGCGACCGCCGCTCTCGCCGACCCGCGGCGCACGAGCCCGGACGAGGCCGAGGCGATCATCGCGAAGGCGCGGCCGATCTACTACTTCAACTGCGGACTGCATGCGGACGAGACCGGCAGCGCCGAGATGGGGATGGAGCTGGCCTACCGCCTCGCGGTCTCGGAGCAGCCGATGATCCGGGCCATCCGCGACAACCTGCTCGTGCTGATCAATCCGATCGCCGAGCCGGACGGCCGCGACAAGGTGGCCGACTGGTTCTACCGCTACCTCAAGGGCAAGACCGACTACGACGCCCTGCCACGCATGTCACCCCCCTACTGGAACCGTTACGTGTACGTGGACATCAACCGCGACGCGCACCAGAAGGCGTTCGCGGCGACGCGTGCGGTGCACGACATGTTCTTCGACTACCACCCCACGGTCGTGCACGATCTCCACGAGGCGATCGCGCTCCTGCAGACCTGGAACGGCACCGGCCCCTACAACCCGTACCTCGATCCGATCGTCACCAGCCAGTTCCTGGAAATGAGCTTCCACGAGGTCACCTCGATGACCGCCATGGGGATGCCCGGGGTCTGGACCTGGAACTTCGGAGAGGACTTCGGCCTGCACTATCTCGACTCGGTGGCGATGAACCACAACAGCATCGGGCGCGGCTACGAGACCTACGGCAACACCACGGCGGAAACGGTGTCGCGCAAGCTCCACGAAGGGGGGACCGAGCAGGAGGACTACCTGACCCGCGAGTGGTACCGCCCCCTGCCCCCGCCGCAGAGCTTTCGCTGGTCGATGCGCGACAACGTGAACTACCAGGAGACCGGGGCTCTCGCGATCCTCGACTGGAGCGCGCGCCACGCGCAGGAGATGCTGCGCAACTTCTATCGCACCGGCTACAACTCCTGGCGCAAGGGGGTGACCGAGAAGCCGAGCGCCTTCGTCATCCCCGAGAACCAGGGCGACCGGCTGCGGGTGGCGGCGATGGTCAACCGGATCATGGATCAGCACATCGAGGTGGGGCGGCTCACCGCCGACTTGACCGTCTCCGAGGGGACGTTCCCGCGCGGCTCCTACGTCGTGAAGCTCGACCAGCCGTACCGCAATTACGCGGTCGACCTGCTCGAGCCGCAGCGCTTCCCCGCCGAGTCGGAGACGATCCCTTACGACGACGTGTCGTGGGCGTTCCCCGTCGGGTTCGGCGTGACCGCCGCGCGCATCGACGACGAGCGGGTGACGGCGGCGCCGGCGGCGCCGGTGCGCGCCGAGGTGACGCCTGCGGGCCGGGTGGCGGGCGATGGTGGCGTCTTCCTGCTGCGCGACACGGGACAGGAGGCGCTCCTGGCGGCGCGCGCCCGCCTGGCGCGCTTCAAGGTCGAGATCGCCGAGAAGGCGTTCAGCAGCGGCGCGGTGGACTACCCCGCCGGGTCGTGGATCCTGCCGCGGCAGGATGGCCTGCGCGCGGCGCTGGGAACAGTGAGCCGCGAGCTGGCGCTCGATTTCGGCGCCGCGCCGGGAGCGCCCGACGTGCCCCGTCACGCCGCCGCGCTGCCGCACCTCGGCGTCTGGGTGCCGTGGGCCGACACCGACCTCATGGGATGGATCCGCTACACCCTCGACCGGGAGAAGATCCCCTACACCTATCTGCGCGACGAGGACGTGCGCGGCGGCGGTCTGAAGCGGAAAGTCGACGTGATCATCTACGGCCCGTTCTCCCGCCTCGAGCTCCAGGGACAGATCCACGGGATCGCGCCGACCGCGGGCCCGATGGCATTCAACAAGACACCCGAGTACCCAAGCCTCGGCGCGCCGGTCGCCTCCGACGACATCACCGGCGGGCCCGGCTACGCCGGCCTCGAAGCGATCCGGCGCTTCGTGGATGAAGGGGGCGTGCTCCTGACCCTTGGGAGCGGCTCGACGCTCGCGCTCGAGGGCGGCCTCGTCCGCGGCGTGCGTCGCGCCTTGAACACACGGGTGTTCACGCCAGGCAGCGAGCTGCGCATGAGCTTCCAGCGGCCCGAACATCCGATCGCTTATGGCTACGGCGCCGACGCGTCGGTCTTCCGCAACGATGAGCACGTCTACGATCTGCCGCTGCGGTGGGAGACCATGGCCTACTGCACGTCCTGCCTCGACGGCCCCGTCGACCGCCGAACCGTCGTCTCGACCTGGGGTGGCACCGGGTCGATGGTCGTGAGCGGCGGCATGCGTGGCGAGTCCGACCTGCGGGGCCGCCCCGCGATCCTTGACGTGCCGATCGGCGGCGGCCACATCGTCGCCTATAACTTCAGTCCGATCCACCGTGACATGAACCGGTCGGATCACCGGCTCCTGTGGAACGCGATCCTCAACTGGAACGCGCTGCCGCGCTGAATGATCGTATGGAGAACGAGTAGAACCCCCCGGGCGCCACTCGGGGCAGGGTCTCGTGCCGGCCTGAGCGATCGGCGGCCGACAGGTAGTACTCGACGGTCCGGCCGGACGCCAGCGCCGGGATCGCGGCGACGTAGGCATAGGGAGTCGAGCCCGGGCTGAGGGGGATCGAGCGCCAGTCGGTTTCACCCCGCAGTCGCCAGCGCAGCCATTGCTCCCCGGGGACGAGTCCGGCGCGGCTGTAGTCGCGGATCGTGACTTCGACCGGGTAGGACGCGGCGGGCTCGACCTGCTCGTCGAGCCGGCGGTGGCTCAGGTAGAGCATGCCCGGATCCCAGACCGCGCGGACGCGGCAGTGGAGGGCGTCCAGCCAGTTCCAGTCGTAGCCGCTGTCGTTCCTGAACCCGATGACCTCGTAGCCTGGCATGATCTCCTTCCAGGTCTCGAGCGCCTTCTGATCCGCCTCGATGCCGTACAGGGGCACCAGGATCTTGCGGTTCAGGATGAGGGAGTTGGTGTAGTTGGGTACGAAGAACCCGAACAGGTAAGGCGGCGTGTCGATGCGGCGGATGCGGTACGGCCGGCCGTACGGGCCGGTCTGCGACCCAAGGCGGGCGGCGATCGCCTCGATCCCGTCGTGGTCGGGATGGCCCTCGGGAAGCCGCTTCATCAGAATCGTCTCCTCGTCCAGCGGCTTCAGGAGGCAGTCGATGTGCTGGATGCCGAACCACTCGAAGTTCGGCACGACCACGTACTTCGTGATCCCCAGCCGCTCCTCGACGGCGCGATAGAAGTCGTCCTCTCCCATGCCGAATGTGAGGCGGTTCTCGTTCAGCATGACGCAGGTGGAGAAGGCGGTGCCGTGACCGTCGACCAGGGCGTTGCCGCCGGTGAGGGCGAACGGCAGACTCGATTCGGGGACGCCCAGGGCGCGCGCCACGAGACCGGTGGCGGCGTCGTCGGGACGGAAGTCGAGGAAGAACAGGTGGCGCTCGCTGTACAGCCGGCCGTCGCAGCTCGGGGTGGCGGCCGGGTAATCGATGAAGCGGTGGCGCGCCAGCCGGAATGATCCCTGCTCGTCGAACAGCGGAAAGGGACCCCAGTCGCGCGGCCACGAGCGCGCGTCGCCCGCCGCGGCGACGATGTATTGCACCTTCCCGGGATCGATCCCCAGCTTCGCCACCGCCCTCGCGGCCTCGGCCCGGGCGCGCACATCGGCGACCAGGAGGAACAGTCGGTCGTCCTTGGCAATCTCGACCAGGAGGGCGTTGGGGACGATCGGCGGCCAGGCGACGAGCGCTCCCAGCGCCGGCTCCCACTCGGCGGCGACCCGCGGGCGGTCGGCGGCTTCGGCGGGCGCCCCGGAGGAAAGAACGACCGCCAGAACGACGGCCGCGACGACGATCGACGGCGCCCTCCGACGGCGGCCCAGGTACAGCTGGTGCGCCGCGACGACGAACGGCGTGCCGTAGAGATAGTAGTCGATCGGCTCCGCACCGATGGTCGTCAGGACGTACAGCAGGCCCAGCGAAACCGCCATGCCGAGCAGGAGGCCCCAGCGCGCCGGTCGGCCGCCGATCTCCCGGCCAGTCGCCTCCCGGCCGAGCAAACGACGAACCATCGTGAGCCACAGGCTGGCGATTCCGATCCCGCCCGCGACGAAGGCGCCCGCCATACAGACCGTGAACGGGTTCACGATCCTGTGCGCCGCGAGCTGCACGACCCGACCGGTCCAGAACATGCCGACGGGGAAGAGATAGACGTAGAAGGCGGTCACGGGCACGGCGCCGAGCGCCAGCTCCAGGCCCAGAACGACGCGCAATCCCCGTCTTGCTGCCATCCGTCGGAATCGCCCCGCTTCAGGGACAGGCGTTCGGCGAGGCGTTGATCTGCGCGTCGCAGGAGCCGGCCCCGGCGGGGTCGCCCGCGTCGTACGTCGTGCCGGCGACGCCGCCGTAGCCCCGGACCAGGTACCAGAAGGCCTCGCCAACCGGAGGATCGACAGCACCGCCGACGGGTGGGGAGGCGACGTTACTCCCGAGGCAGCCGGCCGTCGCCGCGGTGAAATCACCGCCGGTCCGGCGCAGCACGCTCACGCTTCCGAAGACGGCATCGTAGGCGGGTGAGTCGGGGAACAGGTCCCAGGAGACTTCCGACGGATCGACCCGCACCCCCATCTTGACCGGTCTCACCGGCGCCGCCTTCAGGAAGAATGCCTTGTCGTAACAGACGAAGGCGTGCTCGCTGAGGGCGACGTCAATCAGAGGGAACGGCACGGTGACCGGCACGAGCCCGCTGTCGAACCGCACCGGCGCCGCCCCGTTCTCGCTGAGATCGACCTGCAGCTGCTGCTGCGCGGTTCCCTTCCAGCCGATCAGGTAGCGGCCGGAGCCGGTGAATGTCTTGGAGAGCGCCGGCACGGACCAGAGGATTCCCTTCACATCGTAGACGATGAACGGCGGCTCGAAGCCGCTGAACGACAGCGTGAACCCGCCCTTGACGCCATCCGCAAAGAAGATCGGGCACTCGCACGGGCCGAAGCAACCCTCCTCGTAGCGGCTGTCCGGACTCAGGACGTACGAGATCGGGAAGACGGAGGGAGCGCCCGACTGGGCCCGGGCCGGAAGGACAGACGCTGCCAGGACGAAGACCACTGCAAGAGCGGCTCGTACCGCGCAACGCCACGAACGTGCGAGACCTGAACAGCACATCGGAGACCTCCTCTCGAGAGTCTTCGCGCCCCCCCAAGCGTCCCCCCGCAGTCACCGACCGGAGTCCCTGCCTGAATCCCGGCCGACCTGCTTGCACAATCTCGTGTATGACCGAATCATACCAGCCCCGCGGCGTCAAGGCACCACGTTTCATCCGCGCGGAGCGCACGAAACCCGTTGAAATCGCCTCAGGGGGGCGGTAGATTCCTGCGCAACGGGACATCCTTGTGAGGGGAAACGAAATGACCACGAATTCCATGCGGGCCTCGATGTCCAGTTACGTCGCGATGCTGGCCGTCGTGCTGGCGGTCGCGACCGGCGGCAGGGCCGACGCCGCCGAGACCTCGATCCGGGCCAGGACTCACTCGGGCGATTACGTGGGAGCCGATCGATCCTTTTTGCTGACCCCTGCGGACGGGCGCTTCAACGCCGGCGGCGGTTCGGGTGGCGTGGTCGTCAGCTTCCTCTCGAACGACTACCAGCAGTCCTGGTTTCTGGAGTTCAGGCCACCGGACGGGCAGCCTCTTATCCCGGGCGTCTACTACGACGCCGCGCATCCGGTGTTCCGCAGGACGGGCCAGCCCGGAGTCCAGATCGACGGCGGGGGTCTCGATTGTGACAAATTGACCGGCGCGTTCGAGATCAAACAGATGACCATGAGCGGCGGAACGCTCGTCGCCTTCTGGGCCTCCTTCGAGCAGAATTGCGAACAGTTCTCGGGCGAAAAACGGGGCGAGGTTCGCTTCAACGCGGAAGTCGGGCCCAGCGTCGCAGCGCCGCTGACGTCGGACGTCCAGCGCACCGCCGAGCTGACCGTGCCGGTGGCGACTGAGGGATTCTCCGGGGCTCCCCCGACCCTGACGGCCAGCGGTCTCCCGGAGGGATCGGTCTTCACCGACCACGGCGGCGGGACCGCCGATCTCTCCTGGACGCCCGGTTTCGACCAGACGGCCGATCAGAACGTCTCATTCCGGGCCGACGACGGCGCGGGATCCGCCGCCACGACCACCACGCGGATTCGCGTCGGAGGTGTCACCTCCATGGTCGTGGAGGGCGACCCGGGCGACTACCTCACGGGCGGCAGCCGCTACGCCTTGAGTACGGCGGACGCCGATCTCATCGGAAGAAGCATCGTCTTCAGCAACATCACTCTGGCCATCGCGCGGCTGTCCTTCCGATCGAACCACATCGGCTGGCAGATGGAGTTCGCGGGGCCCGATGGACAGCTTCCGGCTCCCGGCATCTACGAGAACGTCGCCGCCGTCGGGCGGCAGGCACCTGGGCAGGCGGGGCTCAACGTCACGGGGCCGGGCCGGGGATGCAACAACGTGACCGGTCGCTTCGTGGTGTTGCAGGCGGACTACGGACCGTTCGGCTACATCGAGTCCTTCTGGGCCACCTTCGAGCAGCATTGTGAAGGGGGCGCGGCCGCCCTGCGCGGAGAGGTTCGACTCAACGCCAGACCGCCGGTCTGGATGAAGGCTCCCGGACGGAGCGAGACATCGGCGGGCCGGCCTCTGGTGCTGGGAGTGGCAGGCTTCTCGGCCGGCGGAGGTCCGGTCATCCTCCGCGCCGAAGGCCTCCCGCAGGGCGCCGCATTCGCCGACCGCGGGGACGGGACGGGTCAGTTCGAGTGGACGCCCGGGCCCGGGCAGCTCGGCCCGATCCGGGTCACGTTCGTCGCGGAAGATGCCCTGGCTCGAACCGATGCGATGGCGACCGACATCACGGTGTATGCCGCCAACGACGACTTCGGCCAGGCGGCCGCCGTGGGAGAGTTGCCGTTCAGCACGACG
>DAISWT010000041.1:0-12631 GCA_036826235.1 Acidobacteriota bacterium
CGAGCGCCGGGCGACCGATCGGAGAGCGGCCGAGCGGATCCAGCCGCGGTAGCGGTCGGATGTCTCGACCAAATCGAATCCGCGCGCCGCGTCGAGGACGGCCACGCCCGCTCCCAGGGTCGCCTGACTGACGACCGGGGACGCGGCATCGGGCCGCTCGAACAGGTTGACGATCGGAGGCAGGACGACAGCGGCCCGGCGCGAGCCGGACGGCCGGCGCCCCAGGAGGGCGCGGCGGCCGGGGGCCAGGACGCGTCTCTCCGGGTGCGCGCCGAGCCCCCGCGCGCTGCGCCTCCTCTCGGGGGCGTGGCCGCGCGTCTTCGGTCGCGGTGCTATGCGACCGCGCCTCACCTTGCGCGCTTTCGCCGGCGCGCGGACTTCGGGGAGGCGGGCGCGCCGCCGAGGTCGAGGTTCTTGAGATAGGCCCGGAACGCGGCGCCCAGGTCGGGGCGGCGCAGGGCGAACTCGACCGTCGCCTTCAGGAAACCGAGCTTGTCACCGGTGTCGTAGCGCGTGCCGTGGGAGCGGTAGGCGTACATGCGTCTCCGGCGCAGGAGCGAGCGCAGCCCGTCGGTGAGCTGGATCTCGCCGCCGCGCCCGGCGGAAGTCCTCTCGAGATGGCCGAAGATGTCGGGTGTCAGGATGTAGCGGCCGATGATCGCGAGGTCCGACGGGGCCTCCTCCTGCGAGGGCTTCTCCACGAGGTCGGTCACCAGGTACAGCCTATCGCCCGCCGGCCGGACGGCCACCATGCCGTAGTCGGCGCTGCGCGACCGGTTGACGCGCTCAACGGCGATGATCGGACAGCGCTGCTTCGCATAGACATCGATCATCTGCCGCATCACCGGCACGCCGGCGTCGATGATGTCGTCCCCCAGGAAGACGGCGAACGGCTCGTCCCCCACCAGGTCGCGCGCCATGAGGATGGCGTGGCCGAGCCCGAGCGGCTCCTTCTGCCGCACGTACGACACGCTGATCATGTCGGAGATCGAGCGGATCTCCTTCAGCAGATCCAGCTTCGAGCGGCTCTCCAGCAGACGCTCCAGCTCGTAGGCGACGTCGAAATGATTCTCGATGGCCGTCTTGCCGCGTCCGGTGACGATGATGATCGACTCGATCCCCGAGGCCACCGCCTCCTCGACGACGTACTGGATGATCGGCTTGTCGACCAGGGGCAGCATTTCCTTGGGCTGGGCCTTGGTGGCGGGAAGGAAACGCGTGCCCATGCCTGCGGCGGGGAAGACCGCCTTGCGAATGGGAGCGGGGACTGTCACGGGGTCGGGGTCATCTTTCAAAGGCCACGGATTATAGACCACAGGCGCTCGAGGAGCGGGAGCGGCCCGTCCCCGGGGGCGCCCGGCACGGGTGCGGCGCCGTCCTCGAGGCCGTCGCCCTCGCCCGCCTCGATTTGATCGCGCAGGTGGCGGATGCGGGCGTAGAAGCCGGACGTGTGGAAGGAATGCAGGATCCCGAGCCGCTCGGCGTCGTAGTGGTGACAGAACTCGTGCAGCAGCGTGTTGAGAAAGGCCGACGGCCGGACGACGTCGCCGCGCGCGGGCGTGCGGTTGAGGACGCGGATCCGGCCGAGCGGCCGGCCGCCGCGCGCCACGGTCGGATCGTCCGCCGACGGCGCGCGCCGCCGATAGTCCCCCTGCAGGCTGTAGACGATCCGGCCGCCGCTGCGGCGGTGCGGCTGGTGCTCGTCGGGCACCACGAGATCGGGGACGGGGACACCGGTCTGCGTCGACAGGACCGCCAGGAGTTCCGACGCCAGCGCGCGCCGGCGGATCGCGTCGCGCGTCTGCAAGAGCCGGTGCGCCGCGATCGCCGCCTGTTCCGGGTCGGACAGAGGCAGCGTCCGGATGCGGTTGCTCCTCTGGTAGTCGGCGCGGCGCGTTCTTGCCATGCCTTCGCATCATACATTAGACTCGCCGCCATGCTCGACATGACGTGGGTTCGCGACCATCTCGACCTTCTCGAGACATCGCTGCGCGACCGCGGCGCGCCGATCGACACGGCAGAGTTCACGCGTCTCGACGACAAGCGCCGCGCCGCCCTGCGCGAAGTGGAGCAGCTCAAGGCCCGGCGCAACAAGGCGTCGGAGCGGATCGCGGCGCTCAAGAAGGAGAGCAAGGACGCCGGGGCGCTGATCGCCGAGATGCGCGGCGCCGGTGACCGCATCAGGGAGCTGGACGCCGCGATCACGGAGGCGGAGGCTTCTCTCGAGGCCTGGCTGCTGACGATCCCGAACGTTCCGCACGCCAGCGTTCCGGTGGGGCGCGGCTCGGAGGGCAACGTCGAAGTGCGCCGGTGGGGCCAGGCTCCGCGGTTCGATTTCGAGCCGAGACCGCACTGGGACCTTGGCGCGCAACTCGGTATCCTCGACTTCGAGAGGGCGGCCAAGATCGCCGGGGCCCGCTTTGCCGTGTACACCGGTGCCGGGGCCCGCCTGGAGCGCGCGCTGATCAACTTCATGCTTGACCTGCACACGCGCGAGCACGGCTACACGGAAGTCCTGCCGCCGTTCATGGTGAACACCAAGGCGATGACCGGCACGGGTAACCTGCCGAAATTCGCCGAGGATCTGTTCCGCGTCGAGAAGGCGGGTTACTGGCTCATCCCGACCGCCGAGGTGCCTCTGACCAACCTGCACCGCGAGGAGTTCCTGGAGGGCGCCCGGCTGCCGATCTCCTACACCGCCTATACGCCCTGCTTCCGCAGCGAGGCCGGATCGTACGGCAAGGACGTGAAGGGCCTGATCCGGCTGCACCAGTTCAACAAGGTCGAGCTGGTGAAGCTGACCAGGCCGGAGGAGTCGTTCGACGCGCTCGAGCGGTTGACCCGCGACGCCGAGACCGTGCTGCAGCGGTTGAACCTGCCCTACCGGGTCGTGACGCTGTGCACCGGCGACCTCGGGTTCGCCGCGACCAAGACCTACGACCTCGAGGTCTGGCTGCCGTCGTACGGGGCCTACCGCGAGATCTCGTCCTGCTCGAACTGCGGCGACTTCCAGGCGCGCCGCGCGGCGATCCGCTTCCGGAGGGGCCCCGGCGCGAAGGCGGAGTTCGTCCATACCCTGAACGGCTCGGGCCTGGCGGTCGGCCGCACCCTCGTCGCCATCCTGGAGAACGGCCAGCGCCGGGACGGCACCGTCGCCGTCCCCGAGGCCCTGCAGCCTTTGTTCGGGGCGAAAGAGATCGTCCCCGACTGAACCGCGGCATCAGCCCGCGTGCAGGCGATCCCCGGCCGGCGACGCCGCGGGCAAGGGGGCGCGTCCCAGCGGCACGAGCTCGAACCCGGCGTTGCGCACCACGGCGCGGAATTCCTCCGAGGCGATCAGCCGCCGCTCCAGATCGCGCCCCTGGACGTACCCGTCTCCCGAGTCCGCGAGCGCACCATCCGGGACGCCGGGATGGACGACCATTTCATATGTCTGCCCCGGCCGGGCGCGTGACAGGAGCCTTTGCACGTTGCCGACGGTCGGGCGCCGCATCAGCGAGGTGCCGAAGCCGTGCGCTGAGACCCCGTCGAGACCCGCGGGTCGGGCGCAGACACGCGTCGCCAGGGCCAGCATCAGCCCCCGGAAGTCCGGCGCCAGAACGCGGCGGCGCACCGGGCCGTCCATCACGCGCAGCGGCACGCGCTCGTGGCGGGCGATGCGCAGCGCCGTCTTCCGGAACAGGCGCGGCAGCAGGTGCACGTGCTGGTGGCTGTCGAGATGGCTCACCCTCACGCCGGCGCGCCGGACCGTCTCGATCTGCGCGCGCCACTCCTCGCGCACCTGGTGCGTCCGGATCCGTCCCGTGACGAAGCGCGCCAGAAAGCGGCGCAGTCCCAGGAAGCGCCCCTCGCGATCGACCAGGCTCGGCACCTTGTCGGCCGGCAGGATCGGCCTCCCCTGCGTCAGGTTGAGATGCACGCCGTAGTCGAACTCCGGGTGGGCCGCGGCCCACGCGACGGCGGGCGCCGCGTGCGGTCCCCCCAGGAGGATCGAGGCGCTGGTGATGCTCCCGGCCTGGAAGCCCTCCTGGATCGCCTGGTTGATGCCGGGCGCGAGACCGAAATCGTCGGCGTGCACGACCAGCCGGCCGGGCGGCGGCGCCGTCCGCGCCGGGGCGCGGTAGCGGCCGAGGAAGGATCGGATCCGCACGTGCGCCAGGTCGCGCGCCATCTCGAGCGAGTCGATGATGAAGCGCACGGTGCTCGGCTCGGTGTCGTAGCGGTAGGTGACGGGCATCTCGACGATGCGCGCACCGCGGTCCTGCAGGGCGCGCAGCAGCTCGACATCGAATGAGAACCCGTCCATGACCAGCGCCCCCAGCAGCGGCTGAATCACCGAAGCGCGGAAGCCCTTGAGGCCCGCCTGCGTGTCGAGAAGCCGCGGCACGGTCAGAACACGACAGATCAGGTTGAACGCCCGGCCCATGAGGTGCCGCGTGTACAGGTAAGAGAAGAACGACGGGCTGATCAGGTAGGTGCTTCTGGGCAGCACCCGGCAGGCGATCACCGCGTCCGCGCCCGCCGCCAGCTCGTCCATGACCCGCTCGGCGTTCTCCAGCGGATAGGCGAGGTCGCAATCGGTGAACAGCACGCAAGGCCCCCGCGCCAGCCCCAGTCCGGTGCGGGTCGCAAACCCCTTGCCGCGGTTGGCGGCGAAGCGGACGCACCTTATGGCCTCGCCGGGGTGTTCGGCGGCGAAGGCGCCGATGAGGGCCGGGGTGCCGTCGCCCGAGGCGTCGTCCACGACGATCAGCTCCCAGGGCTCTGGCCGCTGGCGCAGCCAGTCGTGCACCCGGCGCAGGGTGGACGCGATGAAGTTCTGCGCGTTGTACACCGGAAGGACGAACGTCGCGCGCGGAGCGTCGCGGCGGGCCAGACTCATGTTCCCTCCAGTGACGGGGCGGGCAGCAGCCGCACCACCGAGCGGCAGGGCCTCTCGAGGAGCGGCTCGACCGCCAGGCCGCCGCCCGACCTCAGCTTCTGCAGGTCCCGGGTGAGCACGATCCAGAGACCTCCCGGCGCGGCGGTCACCCGCCGCCGCAGCTCCAGGGGATCATCCACGAACTGGACCTCCCGGCCAAGATAAAAATCGAGACTGACGTCGTGCGCGCGGTAGATGCCGACGACCTGATCGTCCATCCCACTGTCACGGAGCTGCCGCACCAGCGGCCGCGTCGAGTCGAACTCCTCGACGCGCGGCAGGGCGACGACGCACAGCAGCAGGACCGCCGCCGCGGCGGCGGCCCCCTGCACCAGGACGAAGCCGGTCCACGATCCGCGCCGCACCGGGAGGACCGCCAGCGCCGCCCCGCCGATCACGATCGCGCCGGCGGCCAGCGCCGCCTGCGCCGCGCCCGCGAGGGCCGGCCGGCGCATCACCGAGACGAGCGCAGGAGCGCCCGCCAGCGCGATCGCCAGCCCGAGCCACGCCGAGACCGTCCCCCCGCGCAGCCTCGGCGATCCGCTCGCGGGCGCCAGGGCCCCCGCCCAGAATTCGCCCAGAAGGAGGGCGGCCGGCGGGAAGGCCGGCAGGACGTAGGACGGGAGCTTGCTCGCCGCCAGAGAGAACACCACGACCACGGCGGCGAACCAGCAGAGGAGGAACAGCGGGCCTGGACGGCCGTCCTGGCCCCGCTCGCCGGACCAGGCCGACGGGCGGGCAGCGTGCAGGAGGGCCGCCGGCAGCGCGCCCGACCAGGGGAGCAGTCCCGCCATGATCACGCCGGCGTAGTAGAACGGCACCGAGCGGTGCTCCGCCGCCAGGAACCGGCCGAGGTTGCCCTGACCGAGAAAGGTCTCGACCAGCAGATCGCGGTAGCGGATCGCCATGTAGGCATACCACGGCCCGGCGGTCAGCAGGAAGCCGCCCAGGGAGGCTGCAATCGACGGCAGGCGCAACGCGCCGGTGCGGCGCGTCAGGACGACATAGAGCACCAGCGCCGCCGCCGGAACGAGGACTCCGAGGGGCCCCTTGGTGAGCGTCGCGAGGCCGAAGGCGATTCCGGAAAGGGCGGCCCAGGCCGCTCCTCCGCCCGACAGGACGCGGGCGGCCGACAGCATCCCCAGCGTGACGAACAGCGTGAGCGTCATATCGGTCACGGCGGCCCGCCCCAGCACGACGTACTCGAGGCTGGTCGCCAGGATGATCGCCCCGCCAAACGCGGCGAGGCGGTTGCGGACCTGCGCCCGCCCCAGGACGAAGACCGCGATGACGCCGCCGGCGGCCGCCAGCGCCGACCCGATGCGCGCGCCCGCCTCCGACACGCCCAGGAGACGGTAGCCCGCCAGCACGACCCAGTAGAACAGGGCCGGCTTGTCGAAGGAGGGGCGACCGTGGAACAGCGGCACCGTGTACTCGCCGGCCTGCAGCATCTCCTTCGCCGTGAGCGCGTAATACGGCTCGTCCGGATCCGACAGGCCCGTGCTGCCCAGACCAAAGAGGTAGAGAGGAAGGGCGAGGACCAGGAGAACCAGGCAGCCGGCCGCGAGCGATCGGGGAGCGTTGGCATCCATGGCAAGCGTCACATTCTACATGAGAGGCGCCCGAGGCCGCCGGGGAGCGGCGCCCGCTGGCTTTCTCGTCGAAATGGAACCAGAATAGGCGATTCAACGGGAATCACCGAGATGATCGAGTCGCTGTTCCCCCGACCGGTGGTCACCCTCGAGGCGACCGAGGAGATGTGGTCCGGACCGCTCCTGCCGGAGGAGGAGGACTGCCTGTCGCCGCGCGCCGTTCTGAAGCGGCGGCGCGAGTTCACCGCCGGGCGGGTGTGCGCGCGCGCCGCGCTGGAGCGCCTCGGAGTCCGGGACTTCCCGCTGCTCGCCGCACCGGACCGCATGCCGCTCTGGCCGCCGGGCATCGTCGGAAGCCTGTCGCACTGCGGCGACCGCTGCGGCGTGGCGGTCGCCCGGGAGGGAGCCATCGTCGGTCTCGGTCTGGACGTCGAACGGGCCCGCCCGCTCGAGGACCGGGTCGTCGCCCTGGTGTGCTCCGAGACAGAGCGCGTCCGGATCGCGGCCCTGCCGGGCCTGCCCGCGGGGCTGGCGGCGATGGCGGTCTTCTGCGCCAAGGAGAGCGCGTACAAGTGCCACTATCCGCTGGCCCGGACGTTCCTCGACTTCCACGACGTCGAGATCACCCTCGAGCCGGAACGCGGCACGTTCACCGCGACGATCCTGAAGGCGCGGAACCAGGAAGGCTGCGCCGTGCCACCCCGGGTCAGCGTCCTCCGGGGACGGTTCTCCTGGAACGGCGATCACATCTGGGCCGGCGTCACCCTAACAGCCCCGGAGCTTCAGCCGGGCCCTTAGAGATCCCGGCATGCCGACGTGGGACCGTCTCATCGTCGCCTTCTGCCTGGCCGCGGGGCTTGCGGGCCGCACGACTGCGGCGGAGAGGACGGCGGCCGCGCCGCGCGCATCGCTCCGCGAGGCTTTCCGGACGTTCACCGCGGACGGGCGCTACCTCGTCACCTTCCCCTCGCGGCCGACCGCGAAGGGCGCCTGGGTCACGGCCGGCGTCGTCGCGGCGACGGCGCTCACGATCAAGCGGGACCAGGCGATCCGCGACAACATCGTCGCGTCGGATCGGCCGGGGGCGACGCGGATCGCCACCAAGTTCGAGCCGCTCGGCAGGCAGGAAGTGGAAGCCGCAGCCCTCGGGATCCTGTATCTGGCCGGGCGCGGCGCCGGGAATGGACGGGTCGTCGCGACGGCGGCCACGAGCTTCGAATCGTATCTGTGGGCCTCCCTCATCACCAGTGTCTCCAAGGCGGCGTTCGGAAGGGAGCGGCCGGGCGGGGGATCGGGTGAGGGAAAGTTTTTTGCTGGCGACTCCATCTTCCCGTCGGGGCACACCCTGCGGTCGTTCGCGATCGCCTCGGTGCTGGCGGACCATTACGGGGTCCGGGCGGCGTTCGTGGCCTATCCGGTCGCGGCGCTGGTCGGCCTGTCGATGGTCCAGGAGGACAGACACTGGGCCTCGGACGTGGTGGCCGCAGCCGGTCTCGGGATAGCGATCGGGAGGGGGATCGCGACGCGCCATCCGGTTCCGGCGCCGGGAACCGCCGCCTCCTAGACCCTTCTGCCGCGTCCGGGCGGGGCCGCGGTCCGGATCAGCTTCTGAGAGCGAGGGGAGGCGTGGCTAACGGGCGGGCGCGGCGAGCAGGCTCTCCACCTCGGCGACCTGCTCGTTGGCGCCCGAGACCAGGATGGTATCCTTCTCCTGCAGGATGAACCAGGCCTCGGGTGAGGGGATGACGCGGCCGTCACGGACGACGGCGAGAATGAGCGCGCCGGTCGCCTCCCTGACGCCGGCGTCGCGCAGGGTCCGGCCGGCGAGCGGTGAGCCCGGCGGGATCTCCAGGAACTCGACGCGCAGAGTGTCGAGGCTGCGCCGCACGTCCCCGAGCGGCAGCGGGGTGAAGTCCTCGCGCCGGAACACCTCGTAGCGGCCGCCGCGCAACCGGCCGAGCTGGCGCTCGACCGCCTGCTTAGGGAAGTTCAGCCGCCTGAGGATGCGCGCCAGGAACTCGATGCCGACCTCGAACGCCTCGTGCACCACCTCGTCGGCGCCGTCCTGATACAGGTCGTCGTCCTCCACGCCGCGCCGGCCCCGGGCCAGGATGTGGATCTCCGGATTCAGCCGGCGCGCCGCCCGGATGACGGCGCGTTCCAGGACGTGGTCGGGAAGCGTCACCACCAGCGTGCGGGCGCTCGGCACGCCAGCGCGCTTCAGCATCTCCTCGCTGCCACAGTCCCCGTAACGGACCGGGTGGCCGGCGCGCCGCGCCTGGCGCACCAGCACCGGGTCGATCTCCAGGGCGACGAACGGGACTTTGTTCGTCATCAGGACCTCGCCGAGCGTCCGCCCGACCGTGCCGTAGCCGAGGATGACGATGTGCCGGTCGAGCGGTCCGGGCGACCCGGGCTCCTCCTCCGCGAGGTCGGGGCCACGGCCCCAGGCCGGCAGCAGGCCGCCGGCCGCCCGCGCCGCGGCCGAAGCGATCGATGAGGACAGCCGCGTCGCCATGGGAGCCAGGATCATGGAGACGACCGAGGCGGCGATGGCCACCTGATAGAAGTCCTGCGTGATCAGACCGTTCTGCACGCCCAGCAGCGCGATGAGGAACGAGAACTCCCCGACCTGCGCCAGGTTGATCCCGACCTGCAGCGCCACCGGCAGGGGATAGTGGAAGCCTCCGACGGCGGCGGTCGTGATCGCCGTCTTGGCGATCAGGATAATGGCGAGCACCACGGCGACCGATGGCCAGTTGTGGAGCGCGAAGGCTGGGTCGAGCAGCATGCCCATGGCGACGAAGAAAACGCCCGACAGGACCTCGCGGAACGGCGCGAGGTCGGCGGTCATCTGCTGCGCGTACTCGCTGCCACCCAGGATCAGCCCGGCCAGGAACGCCCCGAGGGCGAACGACACGCCGAGCACGTGGCTCAGCCAGGCCATGCCGAGGCAGATGGTCAGCGTCGAGAGCAGGAGCAGCTCCGGGCTGCGCCCCGAGGCGATGACGTGCAGCAGCCGGGGCATCAGGTACTCGCTCAACACGAAGGTGATGCCGAGCAGCAGTGCGGCGCGCGCGACGGCGCCGGCGAGATGCAGGGCGACCTCGGCCGCGGTGCCGCCGCTCAGCGGCAGCAGGATCATCATCGGCACGACGCTCAGGTCCTGCATGATCAGGATGCCGACGGTCAGGCGGCCGGGCAGCGTGTCCACCAGGCCGTGCTGCATCAGGCTCTTCAGGACGACCGCCGTGCTGCTCAGCGCCATGATGCAGCCGAGGAAGATCGCCGTCCGCAGCGGCCATCCCAGGAATGCCCCGGCGACCATCGCGGTCACGAGGGTCAGCACGATTTGCAGGCTGCCGCCCCCCAGCACCACGTCCCGGAAACGCCGGAACGACGAGGTGTCGAACTCCAGCCCCAGGGTGAACATGAGGAGAAGGACGCCGATCTCCGCCAGCAGCCGGACCGGGTCGCTCCCGGAGATCAGCCCGAGGCCGTGCGGACCGAGCAGGACGCCCGACACGAGGTATCCGACGACCGGCGGCAGCCGGAGGCGGGTCAGGAGAAAGAGGACGGTGCAGGCGATGGCCAGCAGGACGACGAGCAGGCCAATCAGATCGACGGCGGAGGTCACGACAGGGGCACCGGTATAATGGTCCGCACGGAGGGATGGCCGAGTGGTTTAAGGCGGCGGTCTTGAAAACCGTTGGGGGAAACCCCCGCAGGTTCGAATCCTGCTCCCTCCGCCAATTGGCTCACCGGAACAGCAATATAAGAATATCCCGAACTGTTTGCAATCAGCGGAAATGCGCGGCGCGGAGCGGGCCGTTGTCCGGAGCGCCTCCGGCGACCGCGTCACGGCCTCGGGAGGGCTCAGGCTTCCTTCGCGCGCGGGGCGGCGAGCAGGGCGGTGCACGAATCGGCGGGCACCGGCCGGCCGATGTAGTGGCCCTGCAGATGATCGATCTGCTGCCCGACCAGGAAGGACATCTGCTCGCCGGTTTCGACGCCTTCGGCGACCACGCTCAGCTTGAGCCCGTGGCCCATCCCGATCATCGCGGTCACCAGGGCGGCGTCGTCCACATTCGCCGCGATGTTGTGGATGAACGAACGGTCGATCTTGACTCGTCGGATCGGTAGCCGCCTCAGACGCGACGGCGACGAGTAGCCGGTCCCGTAGTCGTCGAGGGCGATCGAGACGCCCGTGTCGGCGAGCTGGTGCAGCGTCTGGAGGGCGAGGTTGTCGTCGTGCGCCAGGGTCTTCTCGCCGACCTCCACCTCCAGGCAGGTCGGTTCGAGCCCGTTCTCCGACAGGGCGCGCGACAGCAGGTCGACCAGTGGGCGGCCCTGGTAGAGCTGCCGGAGCGACAGGTTGACGCTGACCCTCGGAGGCAGGTCCGCGCCGTCCTGCCACCGGCGCCTGTCGGAGCAGGCGGAGCGGACGACCCATTCACCGATTTCCATGATCAGCCCCGTCTCCTCGGCCAGCGGGATGAACTGCATCGGGTAGATCAGTCCCCAGTCGGGATGGCGCCACCGGATGAGTGCCTCCAGGCTCACGACCTGGCCGTGGGCGTCGATCATCGGCAGGTAGTGTAGGACGAACTGCCCCCTGTCGAGGGCATTGCGAAGGCCCTGCGCCAGGGCCCCGCGGCCGGTGAGCCGGCCCCCGGTGGGGCGCGAATGGAACTCGAGGGAGTTGCGGCCCTGCTGCTTCGCCCTGTACATGGCGGCATCGGCGTTTTTCAGGAGCGCCTCCGCGTCCTCGCCGTCGTTCGGGAAGACGCTGGCCCCGATGCTCGCCGACGTGGCGACGCGGTGCGGCCCGATCAGGAACGGAGCGCGCAGAGACGAGAGGATCTTGTCGCCGACCAGGACCACGTCGTCGAAGCTCCGGATCTCGGGCAGCAACAGGGCGAACTCGTCTCCGCCGAGGCGCGCCACCGTGTCGCTGCCGCGCACCGCCAGCTTCAGCCGCTCGGCCGCGCACTCCAGCACCGCGTCGCCCACGGCGTGGCCGAGCGTGTCATTGACCTCCTTGAACCGGTCCAGGTCCAGGAACAGGACCGCCACCGCCTGCTGGTTGCGGCGGGCGACTTCCAGCGCCTGGCTGAGGCGGTCGTGGAACAGGGTGCGGTTCGGGAGCTTCGTCAGGGCGTCATGGTGGGCCAGGTGGTCGAGGTGCTTGCGCCAGCGCGGCGCCGCCGAGGTCACTCTTGCTCAGAAAGTCCTCCGCCCCCTGCCGCAAGGCGCGACAGGCGATCGTCTCGTCGGCGCTGCCGGTCAGAACGAGGATCGGCGGGCGGGACGTCCGGAGGACCACGCGGGCCAGGGTGTCCGCGCCGTTGCCGTCGGGCAGGAAGAGATCGAGCAGCACGGCGTCGAAGGTTTCCCGATCCATGCATCGGAATCCATCGTGCAGCGTGCCGGCCGCGCTCAAGACAAATCCATCGGGGTCCTGCTCCCGGAGCAGCGCCCGCACGAGGCCGACGTCCGCGGGGTTGTCGTCGATGACCAGCGCGCGGATCGGGTCGCCGCCGGCCGGGCGTGTTCCCCTGCCGGGCGGGGAGGAGCGCCCGAGCCAGGAGGAGACCGTGGTCGAGATGACCCGTGTGAGCTCGTTCCAGCCGGTCGGCCTGGCAATCCCGCAATTCACCCCCAGGTCGTGGCGCTGGAGGACCTCTTCCCGGGAGCGCGAGTGGGCGAGGATGGTGAGAGGAACCCGTTCGAGCTCGGAGTGACGCTTGATCTCGCCGAGGAGCTCGCGGCCGTCCGCGCCGGGAATATCGAGATCGAGGAGGATCACATCGGGGCGAGGGGCGTCGGCGTATTCGCCTTCGCGCCGCAGAAAAGACAGCGCCTCGACGCCGCCGCGCACGGCGCGCGTCTCCAGATCGAACCCCGATTCCTTGAGCCCCTCCAGCGCCAGGCGGATGTCTGCGGGGTCTTCTTCAACCAGCAGGACGTCCAGCGCCCGACGGAGGCCCCCCGTGGACTTCATCCGTTTGATCCGCTGCGGGAAGAGGACGAAACGCGTCCGGCTACGAATTCGTCATCGACTCCCGCCGAATGCAGGTCGCCGCCGGTCAATATCGTATCGGCTTCAAAGGGACCG
>DAISWT010000042.1:0-8172 GCA_036826235.1 Acidobacteriota bacterium
TGAACTTGCGCCGGTCGCCGATCAGGACCGCCTGCGAGATGAACCGGTCGGTCTTCAGGAGATTCTCGATCGGCTGGGGCGCCACCATCTTCCCGCCCGAGGTCTTGAGGATCTCCTTCTTGCGGTCGGTGATCTTCAGGAAGCCGTCGGGGTCCAGAAGCCCGATGTCACCGGTGTGGAACCAGCCGTCCACGATCGACTCGCGCGTCGCCTCGTCGTTGCGGAAGTAGCCCTTCATGAGGTTCGGGCCGCGCACCAGGATCTCGCCGTCCCCGGCGATCCGCACCTCGACGCCGGGGATGACCGGGCCGACGGTCCCCAGCCGCGTCCTCTCGAGGGTGTTGACCGAGACGACCGGCGAGGTCTCGGTCAGGCCGTACCCTTCCAGGATGCGGATGCCGGCGGCGTAGAAGAACTCGGCGATCTCCGGCGACAGAGGCGCGCTGCCTGAGATGAAAAAACGCTGTCTCCCGCCGAGCCGGGCCCGCACCTTGGCGAAGACCAGGTGATCGGTCAGCGGGTGCAGCCACTGGACCGGGAGGGCTGCCTGCCGGCCCGCCAGCATGGCGTGCGCCTGGCGCTTCCCCACCGCCAGGGCCAGGGCGAAGATCGCCCGGCGGATCTTCGGCGCCGCCCTCACCGTGTCGAGGATGCGCGCGTTGACCTTCTCGAACAGGCGCGGGACGCCGGCCATCACGGTGGGCCGGATCTCGAGCAGGTTCTGCTGCACGGCGTCGATCGACTCGGCGTAGGCGATGGTCGCCCCGGCGGACAGATAGGCGAACTCGACCATTCTCTCGAACACGTGGGTCAGCGGCAGGAACGACAGGGTCACGTCCCGCTCGGAGAAGGGAATGACCTGCAGCGTCGCGCTCACGTTGCTGGCAAAGTTGCCGTGCGTCAGCATCACCCCCTTCGGGTCGCCGGTCGTACCCGAGGTGTACAGGATGCTGGCCAGATCGCTGGGGGTGACGGACGAGCGCGCCGCCTCGAAGCGGCGCGGGTCGGCTCGGTGAGCGCTCTCACCCTCCTGGAGGAGCTCCGGCCACGCCAGGGTCCGCGGCGGCAGGGCGCCGGCGGGCGGGTCGAGGATCACCAGGCGCTGCAGCTCCGGAAGGCTCGACAGGATCGGGCGGACCTTCTCCATCTGCGCGGCGGTCGACACCACCAGGACCCGCGCCTGGCTGTTGTCGAGGATGTAGCGGATCTGGTCGGTCAGGAGAGTGGCGTAGATCGGGACGATGACCCCCCCGAGATTCAGGGCGGCGTGGTCGAGGGCGGTCCATTCCGGCCGGTTTTCCGACAGGATGGCGACGCGGTCACCCCGGCGCGCGCCGATCGAGGCCAGGCCGAGCGACAGCGATCGGACGGTGGAGGCGAACTCGTCCGTGGAGATGTCGCGCCAGGTCCCTCCAGACTTGTAGCGCAGCAGGGCCGGCTTGCGGAAGCGCGCCTCGAGCTGCGTCAGGATGTCGCAGAGGGTCCGGATCTGCACGTTCCCGATCCCTCCCCTTACTTGCCGAACTTCCATCCGAGGCTGACGCCGAGGAGGCTCGTGAAGTTCTTGTAGTCGCCAGGCTGGACCGGATCGGTCGCGCCGGTCGGGCTGCCCGACGCGCTGCGGTCCTTGAAGAACAGCGCCTGGTAGGCGACATCGACGGTGAATCCGCTCTTGCGGCTGTAGCCGTAGCCGACCTGCACGGAGGTCCGGTCGGCGTCCGGTAGCCGCGGCCTGACGTGTTCGTCCGGGATCGGGTTCCGGTCGAAGTAGGCGCCCACCCGGTACTGGTGCATGCCGTTGACGTGGTACGCGTACCCCAGGCGGAACGAGTAGGTGTCCTTCCACTCCTCGATCTGGTCGATGTCGGACACGAAGATCGTGTTGTTCTCGATGTCGATCTTCAGGTGATCGAATTCCGACCAGTCGGTCCAGACGACGTCGAACTCCCCTTCCCACTTCCCCTTCGCGTAGCCGACGCCGGTCGCGAGCGTGGCCGGCAGCGGGATGTCGGCCGTCGCGCCGCCGTCCGGGAAGGCCGCCGCGACCGGACCGGGGATGTTCTCGAACGTGATGTCGCCTTTGACCTCGGGCTTCATCTTCGAGCGGAACGACCCCCCCCAGCGCCATCCCTTGTCGTTCGCCCAGCGCCCCGCGATGTTCCAGCCGACGTCGTTCCCGTCGCCGGTCAGCTTGGTGAAGCCGTCGGGCGCGCCGAGACCGCTGAAGTCGATGTTGCGGGACAGCTCGCGGATGTCGGCGCGGGCCAGGTCGACGCCGACCGCCACCGACCAGGTCTTGCCGATCGTCCAGGCCAGATTCGGGTTGAAATTGACCACGGCGAGGTTGGCCTCGCGCGAGATGTAGCGCCCGGGGAACGCGTTGTCCCACTGTGTCTTCAGACCGAACGGCGAGGTGAATCCGAACCCCCAGGCCTGCCGATCGTCGAGCTTCTGCGTGTAGTAGAGCGACGACGGCCAGGCCGTGTTGTCGAGCTGATTGAAGCTCTGCCCGCTGCTGGGCCCGGACGTCGATTCGAACTGCGACCCGGTCAGGAAGATCGCGTTCGTCCCGATGTTGACCCGGATCCCGTCGAGCTGCACGATGCCCGCCGGGTTGAAGAACAGGGCCGTGGGGTCGTCGGCGCGGGCCGTAAAGGCCCCCGCGTTCGCCATCGCCTTCGCGCCCTGTTCGTAGATCGAGTATCCCGATCCGAAGACCGCGCCCGGCGCCAGGAGACCCGGCCCCAGCGCCGCCAGGACGAACCCCGTGAGTTTACGCATCGGTGCCCCTTTTGACCGCGCACGTCGGTGGTGACGAAGCCACGATCTTTCTCCTGTGGATGTGGGCGGATCTTCCCCGACCCCATCTGACTTGTCAACGGTCTTCGCGACAAAGACGGCGGGCCCTCGCGGCCGTGCGGGCGTGCCGATCTCGGCGCCGCGTGCGGACCGGGCGCCCCGCGGCCGGGCAGGGGGGACGTGATAGCATCGGCGCCAAGGTGCACTGCGGGACGACCTCATCGCGGAGGTGGACCATGAGATTCGGCGCCGCGGCGCCGTGGCTGTTCGTCGCGATCGCTGTCGCGGCACCGGCCGCGGCGGGCGAGCGGGCGGGCGTGACCCTTCCCGACCGGATCACGGTCGACTCAAAAACCCTGGTGCTGAACGGCATGGGCCTGCGCGAGGCGACCTGGCTGAAGGTGGATGTCTACGTCGCCGGTCTCTACCTCGAGACGCTCTCATCCGACCCCGAGGCGATCATCGGCTCCGAGGCGACCAAGCGCCTGGTGATGCGATTCGTTCGCGCGGTCGATCGCGAGGCCCTGCTGAAGGGTTGGAACGAAGGGTTCGAAAAGAGCGCCGGCCCTTCCGCGGCGGCCCTCCGTGACCGGATCGCGACGTTCGAGTCGTGGGTCAGCGCCATGGCCAAGGGCGAAAGCATGTCGGTCACCTACCGCCCCGGAACCGGCGTGCAGATCGAGATCAGGGGCGAAGCGAAGGGGACCGTACCCGGCGCCGACTTCGCCCAGGCACTGTTCCGCATCTGGCTGGGCCCCAGCCCGCCGAACGCCGGCCTGAAGGAAGGCCTGCTTGGAAAGGGCTGAGCGGCGCGCCCAATCTCCCGTCCTTCATTTGCCTTCCCGCCGGTTCGATCGTATAAGAGTGGCGACCGCAGTGCCTTCGATGAGGAGGTGTCCGATGCGAATGACCAAACTATCCATGCCCGTCTTCGCCGTGCTCGTGGCGTCCGTCCTGCCGGCGGCGGCCGACGAGACCGGCCCCGGCGCGCCGCACGCGACCGGCGTCCAGAACGCCATCACCCGGATCCAGGAAGCAACCGCCCGGCACATCCAGATCCTGACTGATCTTCTCGCCAAGGTCCCGCCGCAGGCGCAGTCGGGGATCCAGCGCGCCATCGAGGCGGCGCAGCAGGGGCACGACAAGGCGATCGCCGCGCTGGAGAAACATGCCGCCGCCGGCGGCGGCGACGAACAGGAGACGAGGGAGGCCGATTCCGACGCCGTGACCCAAGGCGCCGGACAGAACGGTAAGCCGGAGACCACCGGATTGGCGCGGGCGCGACTGGCGGTGGCCGCCGGTTTTGACAAGAGTGCCGCGGTTCTCCAGAAAGTGATCGGCGAGGCTCCCGACCAGGCGAAGGCGGCCCTGCAGGCGGCCCTGGCAAGCGTCCAGCAGAACAGGAGCATCGCGCTGCAGAACCTCGACCGGCTCCTCGCCGGCCAGCGGCCCCATCACACCTCGGCGGACCGCCCCGGCCGGGGCGACAGGCCGGAACGACCGGACCGACCCGACAGACCGGAACGCCCCGAGCCTCCGCAACGCCCGGAGCGGCCGGAAATCCCCGACCACCCGGACCCGCCGTCCCACGGATAGTCGGACCGCGCGCTGAGTGACGACCCTTTCCAGAGGCGCCAGGGGCGCGGCCATTCTGGCCGCGCCCCTGGCGCTGTTTCTATTCTGGCCGGCGCGCGCCGAGACGCAGCCCGAGATCCGTTTCGTCCCCGCGTACTTCAGCGGCGATTTCGGCACCGGCATCTCGACCGGCATGACCTACGTGCCGCTGATCTTCATTCTCGGGTCCACACGACAGGAATTGCGAGTCACCGTGCCCTATCTCTCCGTCACCACGAGCCAGCCGGTGACCTTCGTCGGCAACGAGATCATCCCGCGCGGCCCCGGCGGCAGGACCGCCGAGTCGGGACTCGGCGATATCGTGGCGCAGGAGGAATACTTCTTCCTCGAGGGTGGGCGGCGGCGTCCGTGGCTCTCCGGGTTGATCCGGATCAAGGCGCCCACCGCCGACGACACCCGGGGTCTCGGTACGGGCGAGTGGGACTACGGGCCGGGAGCGGCCGTCATCCAGCCGCTGGGAGCCAGGTGGAACCTGCTCGGCGAAGCCCAGTACGTCGTCCGCGGCGACCCCCGGGGGACGGATTTCCGGAACACCTGGTGGCTCTCGGGAGGACTACAGAAGAAGCTGTCCGGCTCGACGGCGGCCAGTCTCTATTACGAGAGGATGCAATCGGTCGTGCCGGGAAGACCCGACCTGGTCGATCTGATCCTGGGCTACGACCACGGCTTCGCCCGGCGACTGACCCTGCGCACCTCGGTGTTCGTCGGTCTGTCGGACACGGCCGAAGATTACGGGCTGTCGGCCGGCTTCTCGATGCGCTGACACCGCCGGGGTCGCGCGTCGCGCGCGACATCGTCGCCCCGGCGACCTCCCGCGACGCGCCCCGTGAAGCGGGCCGCCCCGTGGGGCGGCCCGCCCGTCGCAGGCGCGTGGATCAGCAGTTCTGGGTCGTGCAGCCGCTCGTCGTCCTGACGCACCGGGTCCCGGGGGATTCCGAGAGGCAGGTGAACGCCGGGGCGACGAACTCGCACATGGAGTTGCAGTGTTTTTTCGCCGCGAGGACCGGCGAGGCCGCCAGGTCGGAGAGCGCCGACAAGTAGGGCGAGCCGGTGTGGGACGGCGGGGCGAACGCCAGGGCCATCGTCGTGACGACCGCGGCGATGGTGAAGAATCGGACGGCCATCGAAAGTGGTCGTCTCATGGGTCAGGCCTCCTGTCTCGGCGTGGTTCTGTCCGCCGGGCGCTGCCGAGTCCTCGCCGGGGCGGCCGGCGGCGTCGCCGCCTCATCCCATCGAACGCACTAGGTCCTCCAGATAGCGCACGACGTCGCCGGGCTCGCGGAACAGCGCGTGCGCCCGCACCGTGTCCAGGAGCGCGCGCCTCAGACGCACGATGCTCGGGTGCCTGGTGTAGGCGATGTCGCCCGAGTCGTAGCGCCAGAAGGCGAACTCCTCGTCGAACACCACGAGCGAGTCGAAGCCCGGGAACAGGTGGTCCATCCCGGCGGCGCCGTCGGCGACGATCAGATTGATCCGGAGCGCGCGATCGACGATCAGCGCCCGGAGGTTCTCCAGGCATTCGCGCCGGACCGCAGAGTCGATCCCGGCGTACGGCCCGTTCCCCTGCGCGATGTCCTCGAGGTCCAATCGCAGCATGATGTGCGTCATGACCCAGGGCCGCGTCGACGCGGCCGCCAGCAGATCTTCCCGTCTGCGGTCCCCGATCGTGTCGTACATGGTCACGACGGCCCGGTTGTATTCGGCGCGCAGCTCCTCGGGCAGGTGCAGGGCGTCGGCGTCGAAGATCGCCTGGTGGTGTCGGTGCATGAACTCGCTGGTCTCGAGGGAGCACGGCAGGAACTCCGCCCATCCAAAAAGCTCCCGCGCGTTCCTCCCGCACTCATCCATCAGTCCGAGGAAGTGGTGCGCCCGCTTCGGGTTGGTCAGCGGGTCCCAGGTGATGATGCCCTCCGCATGGTCTCCCACGAGCTGCTCCGGCGAAACGCCCAGCACGTGCGCCATCACCTTCACCTCGTGCGGCTGCAGGGTGATCGCCACCCCCTTGCCCGGCCGCGGCCGGTGCGCCTGCTCGATGTGGGCGACCCTGGACCGGCTCATCCGCCCGACACGTCTCAGGTCCTCCGGTTCGATCAGTTCCCCCGCAGCGCGGCTGCAGCGCTTGGCCAGCTCCTCCTGGGTCAGGCCGAGCCCTTCGCGCAGGCGCTTGATGCGCAGGGCGATGTCGCGCATCTGCCCGGGAAGCACTTCGATCAGGCGCGACGTGGTCCCCATCCAAGCTCCACGGGGTCCTGCCCGGATGACTCGACCTTATAGGATCGTTTGTCTTCGGCGGGTACCAGGATATGCCGTTGTGCTCAGGATCGCACACGCCGGCGCTCCACGTCTTGAAACGCCGCCGCCCCGGTTTTGGTGTATACCTAGCGCGTCACGCCAACCGTCTTCAGCATGGAGGTCCTGCCGATGAACCGATCGACACTCACACTGGCCGCCCTGGGCGCGATCGCCCTGGCCGTCGGACCCGTCCTCGCCGACGCCAAGCCCGCTTCGCAGCCGAAACCGAACGTCGCCTTCGACAAGATGAAGTCGCTCGTCGGGGAGTGGGAGGGGACCACGAAGGACGGCAAGAAGGTCAAGGTCGCCTACACGCTGGTCGCGGACGGCTCCGCCCTGATGGAGCAGCTGGAGACGCCCATGGAGTCGACCATGATCACCATGTACTATCCCGATGGCAGCCGGCTGCTGATGACGCATTACTGCTCGGCGCACAATCAGCCGCGCATGCGCGCCGACGTGATGACGCCGGATCCGAAGTCCATCACCTTCACCTTCCTCGACGCGACGAACCTCTCCTCACCCGCCGAGGGGCACATGGAACGCCTGGTCGTGAGCTTCGACGACCCCAGCCATTTCACCCAGGAGTGGACCTTCAAGGCGAAGGACCAGAAGCAGACCGACCTGTTCCGGTTCGAGCGCAAGAGCTAGCAGGCTCCCGGGACCTAGAGCGACTTCAGGAAGGCGAGGAGATCGCGGCGCCGGTGGTCGGGCAGCGAGCCGAACCGGTCGCGCGCGGCACCGGCCTCGCCGGCGTGCTGGCGGATCGCGTCCTCGACGGTCGCGGCGCGGCCGTCGTGCAGGAAATGGCTCCGCAGACGCAGCCCCATGAGCGGCTCGGTGCGGAACTCGGACGGCGTCGCCTGTCCGAGGCAGACATCAGCCAGGTCCCGCCCCATGTCGTGCAGCAGCAGGTCGGTGTACGCCTCCACGACCGCCTGCCGGAATGCGCGCGTTCCACTGTAGCCCGTGCGCAGCCGCGGCACGTGGCAGGCGGCGCAGCCGATCGTCTCGAACACCTCCTCCCCGCGCCGCGCCCCCGCGTCCAACGGACCGCGCGGCGGCGGCGCCAGGAACCGAACGAAGTCGATCGCCAGGTCGAGATCCTCTCCGGACAGCTCCGGCTCCGGCAGCGGGTCGACGCCGGCCGGGATCGGCTTGCCGCCGATCGTCTCCTCGATCGGCTGGGCGGGGCTGGTGATCCCCTGCTCGTTCAGGAACGCGCCGGCGTTGAACTCGCGCAGTGTGGCGACGAACGCCTTGCGGCCGAAGCGGCCGACCCGGCCGTCGGTCGAGTAGTTCGGCCTGCCGGAGATGCCGTCGCGGTCCCGGTCGTCCGGATCGGCGAGCGCCAGGATCGTCTCGTCGGGAACCGCGTCCAGGAGCCCGAACCCGAGGAGCGACGGCGTCGTCCTGCGTCCCGTGGCGGTGGCGCGCGGCGGGACC
>DAISWT010000042.1:8314-12623 GCA_036826235.1 Acidobacteriota bacterium
TGCACCTCCACCTCGTCGCCGGAACCGCCGGTCGCAGGCTCCTCGTGGCACTCGCTGCACGACGTCGAGTTGAACAGCGGACCGAGCCCGGTCTCGGGTGTGAAGTCTCGCTTGAAGACCTGCTGCCCCCGCGCGAAGCGGGCGCGCTCGGAACGGTTCAGCCCCGGCAGCGGATCCCCGGGCTGAGTCTTGCGGGCGCAGCCGGCCGAAAGCACCATCGCGGCCGCCATCAGCACGACCGCGCCGCAGCGCGGCGCAGGGCGGACCATCCCTCCCTCGAGGCGCATGTCGTCATCCCTCCCACCCCGGCTCCGGGCCGCGGAACAGTCCTGCGGCTCTGCCCCCGAATCTCTGCTGTCCAAGGTGGTTTCGGCAAGGGCGTCGAGTCAACCGCCGCAAGGGTGATCGCGCGATTTTTGTGTCAGGGCGTTGGCGGCGGCCCGCGCCGCCGTGACCGGATTCTGGATGCCGGCCGTCAGGGCGTCGTCCGCCCCAGGACCCAGCGCGCGAACCAGTCGAGGTTGCGGTGCATGGCGTCGCGCACCAGCTTCGGCTCCTGGGGAGAGTGTCCCTGCCGGGGGTAGGTGACGAACTCCACCGGCACGCCCTGCTCCTTGAGCGCCACGTACAGCTCCCAGCCCTGGGAGATCGGCACGCGCGCGTCCGCCTCGCCGTGCTGGATCAGCGTCGGGGTCGAGACCCCTCTGACGTTGAACAGCGCGGTGTGCGACGTGTAGACCGCCGGGTCCTCCCAGGGCCACGCGCCGAAGTACGAGCGCATGAACGGAGGGATGTCGGTGACGCCGATGAACGAGACGGTGTCGGTGACGCCCGCCCCGACGCTCGCCGCCTTGAACCTCTTCGTCCGCGTGATGACGCGCGCCGTCATGAACCCACCGTACGACCAGCCCATGATGCCGAGCCGCTCGGGATCCGCCCGGCCGGAGGCAATCAGGGCGTCCACACCCGCCATGATGTCCTCGTAGTCACCGTCGCCCCAGCCGCGCGCATTCGCCTTGCGGAACGTCTCTCCGTACCCGCCGCTGCCGCGCGGGTTCGGCATCAGGACGGTGAATCCGCCCTGCGCGAAGAGCTGCACCGGGTAGACCCCGCGGCGCACCGAGAAGTTGTTGGAGAAGAACCCGGCCGGACCTCCATGGACGATGACCAGGAGGGGCGTCCCGGCCCGGGACGACGGAGCGGGGGGCCCGACGAGAAGCCCCTCGATCTCCTTTCCGTCCGGCGCCTTCCAGCGGAACGGCTCCTTGGACACTGTGTCGTGTTCGCGCGTCCAGCCGTTCACACGGGTCAACGGACGCGGCTCCGCTCCCCTCGACGGAGTCTCCAGGAGGGCCACCTCGGGGGCCTGTTCCGGGCTCTCGTGCACCAGTGCCATGACGCGACCGTCGCGGCTCCAGGTGACCTGGCGGTCGATGGCGTCGAAGGGCGTCAGCCTCCGGATCTCGCCGCCCGACGACGGCACGCTGAACACGCCGTGGGCCAGTCGCAGCTCGCCCTCGAAGATGACGGACCTGCCGTCGGCGCTGAACCGCGCGTTGTCGGCCTCTTCGTCGAAGGCGCGGGACAGGACACGCGGCACGCCGCCGGCGGCGGGCACCGTGGCGACGTACTGGTTCGCGTACCACTCGTCGCCGCCGTCCTGCGTCAGAAAGACGATCGACGCGCCGTCTGGCGAGAAGCGCGGGGAGCGGTCCGGGCCGCGCGTCGTCACCAGCGGAACGGGCGCAGCGAGCGCCGGTGTCGCGGCATCCGTCCCCGCGGCGCCGGCCGCCTGCTGCTCCGTCCCGGGGGCCGCGGCGGCGCCGCCGGCTGCGTCGCGCAGCGGCGCGATCGCCGGGGTGACGTCGAGCGTGTAGATGTCGGACTTGAAGTTGTCCGGGACCCTGGGCGACGGCTGGCCGGCGAGCGCGAGTCGCTTGCCGTCCGGCGACCAGTCGAGATCGGTAAAATGGATAGCGCCCCGCGTGACCTGCACGGCGGCGCCTTTCGCCGTGTCCATCAGCCAGATCTGGTCGCGCCGGATCTCGGCGTCCACCACCGTCGCGTCGTCCTTGTCTTTCTCGCGACCGGCCCGCTCCGCGGATTTCGGCTCGCGGACCAGGAGGGCGAGCGTCGACCCGCCGGGCGACCAGGCGAAGCCGCTGACACTGCCGTTGATCCTCGCGGGCAGCCACGGTTCCCCGCCGTCGGGACGGATCAGCCAGAGACGCTCTCCCCTGTCCCCCTCGTCCCCGTCACCCCCGGCGGCGCGTCCCGACAGGAACCCGATCAACGATCCGTCCGGGCTCCAGCGCGGGTTGTGGTCGGGCTTCGGCGAGCGTGTCAGACGGACCGATGCCGCGGCAGCGGTGAAGGCCGGAGACGCGGCGCCCTGCTTCGCGTTCCGGCTCCTCGGGCCGGGCGGGGCCGCCGCCGCAATGTAGAGATCGGTGTCGAAGGCGTTCTCGTCCTCGTCGGGACCCGACACGACGAAGACCACCCGACGGCCGTCGGGGGACACTTGAGGATCCAGGACGTCACGGACCTTCACGACGTCATCGATGGTCCAGGCCCTACGCGAGGAGCCCTCCGGCGCCGGAGGCTCTGCGCGCAGCAGACCGAACCAGACGACGGCGGCACACCCCGCCGCCACGGCGGCCCGACTTACCGCGCTCACTTCAGATACCTCTCGTACCAGCCGACGACACGCTGGAGGATGTCGAGGCGGTGCTTCTCCTCCTTCGGGCCGTGTCCCTCGCGCGGGTAGACGACGAATTCCGCCGGAACGCCGTAGCGCTTGAGCGCCCGGTAGAACTCCTGGCTCTGGCCGATCGGGTCGATGACGTCGGCCTCTCCCTGCAGGATGAGCGTCGGCGTGCGCGCCGCCCTGACGTAGGTGAGCGGCGAGCTTTTCACGAAACCCGCGGGCGTCTCGTAGGGCAGCCCATAGAACCATTCGTCGTAAGCCGGCTCATCCTCGGTGCCGAATTCGCTCGTGAGGTCGCTCAACCCGGCGCCGGCGACCGCCGCCCTGAAGCGCGGTGTCTGGGTCACCGCCCACATCGCCATGTAGCCACCGTACGACCATCCGCCGATCCCCAGGCGCTCCGCGTCGGCGACGCCACGCGCGATCAGGTAGTCGACGCCGGCCATGAGGTCCTTGAAGTCGCCGCCGCCCCAATCACCCCGATTCATGGTGCCGAAACGGTGCCCGTAACCCGTCGAGCCGCGCACGTTCGGATAGAGGACCGCGAACCCCCGTGCCGCCAGGAGCTGGCCCCAGATCTCGAGGCGATCGGCCCAGCGGGAGGTCGGGCCG
Source organism: Acidobacteriota bacterium (assembly GCA_036826235.1). Lineage (GTDB taxonomy): Bacteria > Acidobacteriota > Polarisedimenticolia > Gp22-AA2 > Gp22-AA2 > Gp22-AA3. The sequence continues at coordinate 11,634 of DAISWT010000042.1, forward strand.
CCGTGGGCCAGGACGACCAGAGGAAGCTTCGCGCCCTGCCTCGATCCAGGCGGCATCAGGAGCGCTGCCTCGATCTCCATCCCGTCGTCGGAGCGGTAACGCAGGAGCTCCGGACGGGCGAGCGCGATGCCGTCCCAATCGGCGTTCAGCCGCGTGATCCGCTCCGGTCTGGCGCCGCGCGTCTCCATCCAGACCTCCGGCGGCTGGTCGGCCGTCTCGGCGATGAATACCATCCCCCGTCCGGCCCCGCCCGAAGTCGTGGCGGCACGACGGCCGGTAGCCGCGTCGCCCGGCCCGAGTCCGGCGAAGGCGGTCGCCGACGCCGGCAAGACGGGAAGCGCCTCGCTCCCGCCGCCCGGCGAGACGCGGTACAGCCGACTCGAGAAGCCCGACTGAACGAGCGCCAAAAGCTCTCCACTCCGCTGCCATTCGAACTCCTCGACCGCCCGATCGACGCTCCCGCCCGTGAGATCGCGACCGGTCCCGTCCCCCTGCGGTCCGCCGAGCGGCAGCAGGAAGAGATCCTCCGGCTCCGGCCCGGCGCTCCGGGAGCCGACGTAGGCCAGGCTCCCTCCGTCCGGGGCGACGCGGAGCGAGCGGAACGGGCCGGCCGGGGAGGCGATCGGCTCGATCGTCCCGTCGGCGACGGCGACCGAGAGGATCCGGTTGGTCCATTGATCGCTCCCGGGACGATCGGTGCCGATAAGGACCAGACGGTCGCCGCGCGGCATCCAGGTGGCCGCCTCGACCTTCCACGGCGCCGGGATCAGGAGCCGCGATGTCCTGGACGCGACATCCACGAGAAACAGACGCCCCGGCCGGTCGTCCCGATCGACCACCCGCGCGTCGTCCTTGTCCTTGTCCCGCTTCTCCTCGGCCTCGGTCTTCGTCTCTTTCGCGAGATAGGCGATCGAGCGGCCGTCGGGCGACCACTCGACACCGTCGCCGGCTGCCTCCTCCTGCGCCGCGCGCTCGGCTTCGCCGCCGTCG
>DAISWT010000043.1:0-8124 GCA_036826235.1 Acidobacteriota bacterium
GTCGCCGGTCACCTGGACCCTGACTCCGTTGATCGACAGACCGTCGATCTCCGAATCGCCATACGCGCCGGCGCCGTTGACTGCCAGCGCCCGCGCCATGATGAAATCGGCCGAGATGCTGTTGCCGCCCACGGACAAACCCAGGCCGCCCAGAGACGCCTCCGAAGTCGCCTGGTCCGGCAGACCGATGACTGTCGCGTGCAGCGAATCCCCGGACAGCAGGGGTGGAACGCTGGCCGCAACCGACGATGCCTGAAGCGCGTCCGTGGCCCCGCGCGACAGAGCGCCGGTATCGGCGAGCACCGTCGTCGTCCCGGGCAGGGTGATCCCGAGCACCGTCGCCCCGGGCACGGTGACCTGCACCGCCCGCGCCCGACTGGCGGTCTGGGCGGCGACGATCGATGGCAGGCCGAAAAGAGCGCCCAGCGTCAACCCGAGGACGACGAACCGTCGATTCCTTCGAAATCCGTGGCTCATGCCCACCTCCTCGGCAGCAAAGTGAACTTCTCCCCTCTGGACGCGCATAACTTACGGGCACCGGAGTCTCGTGACCATCGGGTGGACAGCCGATTGTGCGGGGGAGGAGTTCCGGAGAAGACCCTCGGGGAACCCCTTAGCCGAGGCCGGTCCGGGGGGCGAAGCTCAGTTGCGGGCCGCGCGCGCCATGGCGTCTTCAATCTCGCCGGCGTTGAAGGGCTTCAGGACCAGCTCGTTTCCGGTCTTGGCCAGGAAATCGGCCATGTCGTCGCCGGTCGCCTGCCCGGTGATGAAGATCAGGCGGCGCGCCAGGCGGGGCCTGAGCTCGAGAACCGCGGCGTAGATGTCCCGGCCCGTGCCGTTCGGCATCTTGAGATCGACGATGATCAGGTCGTGCGCCCCCGCCGCGATCTTCGCGATCGCCTCGGGTACGTCGGAGGCCGTGTCGACCCTGTGCCCGCCCAGGCCCAGCAGCTCCGTGAGGAACTCCTGCACGTCCGTCTCGTCATCGACGACCAGCACCCGGAGAGGCTCGACGGTCTTCGGCGCGGACGGCTTGAGGATCGGATCGATCGACGCCGCTTTCTGCTGGATCGGCAGTTCGACGATGAACGTCGCGCCCTCGCCCGGCGGGCTTTCGACCCGGATCCGGCCGCCGTGTTCCTGGACGATGCCGTTGCATAGCGACAGACCCAGACCGGTTCCCTCACCCTCCTTCTTGGTGGTGAAGAACGGCTCCAGGACGCGTTCCAGAATCTCCGCGGCGATGCCGGGGCCGTCGTCCGAGACACGCAACTGGATGTGTCCTTCGACGACGACCGTCGCCAGCCGGATGGTGTGGCCCCGACCGGACTCGACCATGGCCTGCTCGGCGTTGTTCAACAGATTGATCAGGACCTGCTGCATCTGGTGAAAATCGAGCAGGGTCTTCGGCAGGCGAGGAGCGAGCTCCTCGACGACCTTGATCTGGTTCGACCTCAGATGATACGCCTTGAGCTCGAGCGTCTTCTCGACGACCTCGTTCAGGTCGATCAGTCTCTTCTCGGGGGCGTGCTTGCGCGCGAAGGACAGGAGGTTCCTGACGATCTTGACGATCCGCTGTCCCTCCGCGGAGATCGTCTCCAGATGCCGGTGCACCGACGGCGGGAGTTTCCGCTGAATCAGGAGCTGGGTGTACCCGACGATTCCGGTGAGGGGGTTGTTGATCTCGTGCGCCACCCCGGCCACCAGGTCTCCGAGGGCGGTCATCTTCTCCGCCTGGATCAGCTGCTCCTGGGCGCCGTCGAGACGGGTCCTGGCCTCCACGAGGGCGGCCCTCTGCGTCTGCAGACGATTGGACATGCCGACGGCCCAGAGAGCCGCCCCGCCCGCCAGGGCGCCGAAGGTCACGGAGAAGAGCCAGGCCATCGCCCAGAACACGGGACGTCCGGCGGTCAGGCGGTCGCGCACCACGTGTTCCTGCGGACCGACGCGCACCTCCCAGCCTGCGCCTCCGATGACGAACTTCTCCGACACCGGCGCCACCGGCGAGTCCGAGGACCCGAGCAGATTGCTCATGAAAATCGGCGTGCCGGCGTCGAGCACCACCTGCTCGTAGCGCTCGTTGACTTCGCGCGGGACCAGCGAGTCGAAATACTCCTGGCCGCGGCAGGCCCCCACGAGCGACCCGAGCAGGCGGTTCCCGGAGACGACCGGGACCGCCAGGACGAATCCCCAGGTGCCGCCGAACAGCTGCATCGGCGGCGACAGCATCGGTTTGCGAGCCCGATCGGCCCGGACGACCGTCTCGTAGCCGGGTGGGTGACTGCGTGCATCGAAGACCGGCCTCCAGCGGGCGGCTTCGAGCGGGTAGCTGCGCTGGATGCGCAATGCCGGATCGACGTAGGCGATATTCAGGCAGGCCGGGTTCAGCTTGAGGGTGTTCGCGGCGTAGCTGCGAAACTGTCCCTCGCCGACCCGTCGGCTGCTGGCATAGAGGTTGGCCATCTGACGCATGGCGGTCAGGTGCTTTTCGAGACCTCCCTGCATCCGGGCCGCCACAAGACTGGCGATGAGACGCGCCTCCCGCTGCAGTTCGGCGCGGCGGCCGGCCAGCTCCCTGGCGTCCGACCAGGCGGCCGCCCCCAGGCAGACGCCCGCCGCCAGAATTCCAGCCCCACCGGCCTTGATCCAGCGAATCACCCCTCGCCTCCGTCAGGACAAAGACAATATGGCTCCCCCTGTCGAGTGCAGCAACGATCTGGGAGACAAGGTCTTCGCCGGCTCTGGGAGCATCCGCTTCGCGGCCGGGCTCGAGTCGCGGCTGCAGGGCCGCGCCACCCTCACCATCATCCCGGCTGTGAGCGGTGGCGAGGAGCCACCCTCATCTCGCCATCGGCGGAGGAGCGTTGGTCACCAGCCAGTACAGCCCGAGGTGGCGGGCGGCCTCGACGAAGGCCGCGAATTCGACCGGCTTCTGGACGTAGCTGTTGGCGCCGGAGTCGTAGGCGCCGACCAGATCCTTCTCCTCCTTGGAGGACGTCAGGACGACGATCGGCAGCCGCCTGGTGCGCGGGTCAGCCCGCACGCGGCGCAGCACCTCCAGACCGTTCACCTTGGGCAGCTTCAGGTCCAGGAGCACGACCGCCAGCTGGTCGAGCCGTATCCGGCCCGACTTGCCGTCGGAGCCCAGAAGATAGTCCAGGGCCTCCGCGCCGTCCCGCGCCACCACGACCTCGTTGAGGATGTTGTTCTTCTTCAGCGCGCGCAGCGTCAGAGCTTCGTCGTCCGGGTTGTCTTCAACCAGCAGCACGATCCTCTTGTCGTCCAATGTCTCCTCCCTTCCCGAGAGTGAAGTAGACGGTCGCCCCCTCGCCGGGAGCGCCGATGGCCCACACCCGTCCGCCGTGCCGGGTCACGATGCGCTGGACGGTGGCCAGACCGATCCCGATCCCCGGGAACTCGTCCTGGCCGTGCAGACGCTGGAATGCGCCGAACAGCTTGTCGGAGTACGACATCTCGAACCCCGCCCCGTTGTCCCGGACAAAGTAGGTCCGCTCGCCCGCCTCCTCGGCGAACCCGAACTCGATCCGCGCCGAGGTGCGCTTCCGGGTGAATTTCCACGCGTTCCCGATCAGGTTCTGCAGGGCCGCGCGCAGGAGCGCCGGATCGCCCTCCACGACCGCTCCCTTGGCGATCACACACTCCACCTGCCGCTTGTCCTCGCCTTTTCGCAGCTCGGCGACGAGCTCGCCTGCGAGGGAGCTGAGATCGACGCTCCGGCCCCGGACTTCCGCGCGCGTCACGCGGGAGAGATTCAGGAGCCCGTCGATCAGCTGGCCCATGCGGACCGTCGATCCGATGATCCGCCTCAGCGAGTCCTGGCCCGCGTCGCTGAGGCCGTCGGCGCAGTCCTCCATCAGCGCCCGGCTGAAGCCCTCGATGCTGCGCAGGGGGGCGCGCAGATCGTGCGAGACGGAGTAGGAGAAGGCCTCGAGCTCCTTGTTGGCGGCTCGGAGCTGGACGGTGCGCTCGGCGACGCGCTGCTCGAGCCCGTCGCGGGCGGCCCGCAGCGCGCTCTCCCGCTGGCGGATCTCCTCGAGCATCTCGTTGAAGGCCGTGACCAGCGATCCGATCTCGTCGCGGCTGACGCCCGAGGCGCGCACCGAGTAGTCCTTCTCGAGGGTCACCCTGCGGGCGACATCGGCGAGATTGAGAATCGGCTGCGAGATGCTGCGTTGAAGTCTCGACGAGATGATGAGGGCGACCAGGAGCGAGCCCAGGAGCACGCAGACGAACAGGACGACGTCACGCGTCATGGTGGCGGCGATCTCGCTGAGATCGGACACGATCACCACGCTCCCGATCGCCTTTCCATCGAAGACAACGCTCCTCCAGAGCACAAGCCTGTCGTCGCCCAGGCGGTGGCCCTCGCCCGTGTCGCTCACGCGGTCCTCGAGCAGGGGTGCCCCGTTGGGGGGATCGCGGACGTAGGTCGCGAACAATCGACGGTCCGAGGCGTACAGTCCGGCGGCGCGGATGCGCGGGTCGGCCTTCAGGGCAGCGAGAGTCGTCTCGGCCGACTGCGGGTCGCTGAACTGAAGGGCGGAAAGACCGTTGTCGCCCACGATATCGGCCTGGATCGACATTCTCCGCACCAGCTTCTCGCGCAACGCCATGAGGTCCAGGCTGGTGATCACGATGCCGGCGACGAGAAGCGCGACGCTCTTGCTGAAAATGCTGACCAGGATCAGCTTGACCTTGATCGACGCGTCGCTGAACAGTGTCATGGGATGCGGCTACCCTCCCTGCCGTCCTGATTCCTCGACGATCCGGCCGAGCTTCATGAGCTGGGCGCTGATCTTGAGGCGCGCCCGCTCCACGGCGGCGATGTTGATGTCGAAGCGCACCTTCTTGTCCTCCATCCGGAACGCGATCTGCCCGCCGCGGGACGCGAACTGGTCGATCTCGCCGACCGTCAGGACCGCCGCTCCCTCGAGGGCCTTGAGAATCGAGGGGAGACGGTCCCGTTCCGACGTGCTGATGAACAGGAGATGGCTGTCGCGGGCATCCTTGATATTCTGGAATCTCTTGACGACAAACCGCCTGTTGTTGATGGTCTTTCCGCGCAGGGTGTCGTCGAGGACCGCGCCGAAAGGATCCACCCCGAGAACGCCGATGATCAGGGGCTCGCCCGTGTGGGAGAGCGATTCGGGAGGCCAGTCGACGTAGGTCGAGAAGTAATAGAGGTAGGCGGCCTTGATCTGGTACTCGGAGAGCGGGCCCGGCGCCGACTCGCCTCCACGGGCGCGGCCGCCGGCTGCGATGAAGGTGGCCGCCAGGCAGATCAGCAGGGCCCCGGCGCGGGGGCGGCCGCTCCCTACCATCGCCGCACGAGCCGACCGAAAACACTGCGCTCGACTTCGATGGGGGCGCCGCGTCCCCCGCCGAACTCGGCGTGATGGGGCGAAAGGAGGTTCTGCCCCGCCACGGAGATCGCGAAGCCCCGGGCCAGACGCCGGCTGACCAGCAGATCAAGCTCGGTGTAAGTCTCGATCTGCTGGGCCGGCAGGCTGCCGGCGTAGCGCAGGGTCAGGTCCAGACCGAGATCTCGCGGAAGATCCAGAGACGAGCGCAGGTTGGCCAGGTGACGCGGGCTCGATCCTTCGGTCGATCCCTCCGTCGTGGTGTCCAGGCTGTCGGCCGTCTTGACGAGATTCATCCTGAGGTAGGAGTACGAGCCGTTGAGTCGCCAGGCCGTGACCGGTCGCCATTCGCCCGCGATCTCGCCGCCATGCACCCGCGCCCTCATGCCGTTTCCGATCAGAAGCGGCAGGACCTGGTGGCTCGGGGGCGGGGACGGCTCCGGGAACGAGGCGCCCGGCTCCAGGCTGAAGAGACGCGTGTAGTCGTTGTAGAAGAGGGCGAGATCGAAGAACAGGCGCTCCGTGGGCTGGGACCGGTACCCCGTTTCGTAGGCCGTCAGTCGTTCCGGCTTGAAGTCCTTCGTGCCAAGCACGCGGAAGAACGTCGGCGTCGTGGGTTCGAAGAGCGCCGTGAGCGACAGATCGCTCTCGACGCGCGATGGGACACGCAGGGCGCGCGAGACCGCGGACCAGAAGACATGCTTCGCCGCGGGACTGAACAGGAGACGCACGTTCGGCTGGGAATTGAAGCCGCTGTAGTCGTTGTGCTCGAATTTCGAGCCGAGGGTGAGAGTCCACCTCGTGGGAACGATCCGGATCTCGTCCTGCGCGAAGGCGCTCCAGACGTCGTCGGTCCGATTCGCCGGGAAGAACTCGATGGTCGGCACCGATGCGGTCGCCCCGGAGGTCAGGCGGTAGCCGGCGCCCCACAAGAGCTCGTGACGCGATGCCAGGAGGAGATGGTGCCGGAACTCCAAGTCGAACGTGTCCCGGTCCTCCCTGAAGCCGGGCTGGTCCCGGTGCGTGCGGTCGTAATAAAACTGCAGGGTCGTGTCGGAGGTCTCATGAACCTTGTGCTCCCACCGGCCGAGCAGGTTTGCGCCCGACAGACCGGCGTCCTCCTCCACGGTCTCGATGTAGGGGGCGGTGTAGGTGGTGATGACCGTACGCTGCCCCGCCTTGCCGTCGTAAAGATCACCCTGGAGCGTCAGGTGATCGTGCAGTCTCGGGTCGGCGTCGGCCCGGAACCCCGCCTGCGCCATGTGCCAGCCGTCGAACTTGTCCGCGTCCGGGTGGAACTCCGCGTCGCGCTCGGAGAGCTTCGCGTAGGTCCGGTAGGCCACGCCGCTCTTCGTCTGGCCTCCGAAGCGGCCGGTCGCCAGGTAGCGCTCCTCGTTGCCGCCACGGATCGAAGCGTAAGTGCCCTGGGTGACCCGGGCGCTCTTGGTGATGATGTTGATGACTCCGTTGACGGCGTTCGCACCCCAGAGCGTCGCCCCGGGGCCGCGGATCACCTCGATGCGGTCGATGTCGTTGAGGAGTGTGTCCTGCACGTCCCAGTAGACACCGGCGAACAGGGGGGAATAGACGCTCCGCCCGTCGATGAGGACGAGCAGCGACCGGGACAAGGTGCTCGTGAAGCCCCGCACCCCGACCGCCCAGGTGTTCGAGTTGACGCGGGCGACCTGCACGCCGGGCACGAGACGAAGAAGCTCCGCGATGTTCGTTGCGCCGGAGCGCCGGATGTCCTCCGAGGTGATCACCTGGACAGCGGCGGCGGCATCCATGAGCCGCTCTGGCCTCTTGGAGACCGACGTCACCTCCATGTTCATCACGGCTTCGATTCCGATGGCGGTGAGATCGGGAGGAGAATCCTCGCATCGGGACATGTCGCCGGACCCGGCCGCCACTGCCAGCAGGGTCAGGACCAGTGTTCGACCGAGCGGGCGAATCAGCTGTCGCACGGAGGACGAGAGTGAGATGTGCTCGAGATGGGTCGCTCGCCGGGGCATCTGGTCCCTGCCGGGTTCCTAATCGTTGCAATAGCCCGGGTACGCGCTTCCGTTGGGGAGCCTCCACGGAGACCCACCAGCGTCGTAATCTAATTCGTGGCAGGGTCAAGTCAAGGAAGGGCGGGAATTTACGGGCTGCTCGGGCTGAACGAAGAGACGCGCGCTGACGAGAACGTAACGGACGCGGCAACGCGTCTCGCGGTCGCTCAGGTCACTCCACGCCGCCCGCATGAACCGTGTCAAGCACCGTGTCCGTGCGCGGCACGGCACATTGACTCCGGCGGGTCTCCGGGTCAGACTGAGGGGTCCAACCCAGGCAGGAAGGAGCATCGGGGACCACATCAGGAGGGAGGCCACCATGTACAAGACGAAGAACGATATGCCGGAAAAAGTCAGGAGCCAGGTCGTGACACTGCTCCAGGAGCGCCTGGCCGACTGCACCGACCTCGTGACGCAGGCCAAGCAGGCGCACTGGAACGTCAAGGGGCCGGGCTTCATCGCCCTGCACGAGCTGTTCGACAAGGTCTACGAGCACGCCGGCGAGTACGCCGATCTGATCGCCGAGCGCATCGTGCAGCTCGGCGGCATCGCCGAGGGGACCCTGCGCGCCGCGGCGAAGCGCTCCCGGCTGCCGGAGTACCCTCTCACGATCGCCAGCGGCAAGGAGCACGTCGAGATGCTGTCGCGGGCCCTGGCTTATTTCGGTGAGACGGCCCGCAAGGCGATTGACC
>DAISWT010000043.1:8182-12622 GCA_036826235.1 Acidobacteriota bacterium
CCGCCGAACTGGCGCACGCGCTGTTCGAGGTTCTCGAGGCCCACGCCCAGTCCGATCACTGAAGCGCCGGCGCCGCCGGCGGGTCAGCGACCCCGGGGAGCGGAGACGAAATCGATGAAGCCACGCTCGACGTCGGTGGCGACGAGCTCGACCCGGAGACGGCGGCCGACGTCGAGGCCCTCGAACCCGCGGACCAGCTTGCCCTCCACCGGCGGAGTGAATATGCGGACCCAGGTCCCCTTCTCCGACGTGGCCGTGACCACCGAGTCGAAGCGCTCGCCGAGCTTCGGCTCCAGAAGCAGTGCCGCGGCGGACTTCTCCACCCGGCGCTCGACCTTCTTCGCGTCGTCCTCACGCAGGGTGCATTGCAACGCCAGCCCCTGGAGCTCGGCGGGGCCGTAGGGAACGCGTCGTCCGGCCATCGCCGCCTTCAGGAGACGCTGCGTGATCAGATCGGGGAAACGGCGGTTGGGGGCGGTCGAGTGGGTGTAGTTTCCGACCGCCAGGCCGAAGTGGCCGGGCACGCTCCCACCGGGCATGTCGACCACGTACTCGCCCGAGCCCAGGAGCTTGATCATCACGAGAGAGAGGTCCGGAAAACCCTGCGGATCGGCGGCCCTGCGGTCCATCAGGAACTCATTCAGCGCCCGGGCGTCGGGCGCGGGCGGCAGGCCCCATCCCGTCTCCGAAGCGACCTCGACGATGCGGGCCCAGCGCTCCGGGGAGCGCAGGACGCGGCGCAACGCCGGGAACCCCCTGGTCTCGAGGTACTGCGCGGTTGACTGGTTCGCCGCGATCATGAAGTCCTCGATCAGCTCCTTGGCCCGATTCCTCTCGTCCGGCCGCAGGTCAAGGAGACGCTCGCCATCGAAGACGCCCCGCGCCTGGATCGTCTCCAGGTCCAGCGCTCCGCGTTTGTGTCGCACGCTCTTGAGGACTTGCGCGACCCGATCCTGCAGCCGGATCTGCCCGTCGAGACCGGGCACCGCGGCGATCCGCTCGGGCACCGGCCCGCGTCCGTCGAGCCATGCGGCGACGCCGTTGTAGGCCAGCTTGGCCCGGTTCAGGACCCGCGCGCGATACAGATCGGACGCGGTGCAGGCTCCGTCGCCGTCGATCCGCATCTCGACGACGATCGCCACACGCTCCTGGCCTTCGTTGAGCGACGTGAGATCGGTCGACAGCCTCTCGGGCAGCATCGGGAAGATCAGGGGGACGGTATAGACCGAAGTGGTGTTGTGCCGCGCGTGGCCGTCGACCGCCGACCCGACGGTCACGATGGCGTCCACGTCGGCGATCGCCACCAGAATCTTGACCGCGCCGTCCGCCAGCGATTCCGCGACCGTCAGTTGGTCGAGATCCTTCGAATCGTCGTTGTCGATCGACGCCCAGAGCAGGTCTCTCAGGTCCCGGACCTCCGGGCCGGCGCCGGACGCCGGGCCCCCGATCCCGCGCAGCTGGTCCTCGACCGCCGCGGAGAACGACGGCAGAAGACCCCGCTCACTCATCGCCCTCTGCGCGATCGCCCTGAGATCGTGCCCGTGGCTCATGGTCACCTCCCGGCGGCCGGGGCGAGAGTACCATACCCGGCGGAGCGCCCGGCCCGTGCCGGATGCTACAATGCGGGACGTGTAGGCTGAAATGCCGGACCTACCTGAGCCGGACCGAACCATCCCCAAGCGAGCAGGCCACCGGTGATTCCGTCGAGACCAAGCGCCTTCCCCGCCCGAGTCCTCCACCTCGCCATGCTCGGCGCGCTGCTGGCGGCGGTCCCGGCCGCGCAGGCGCAAACTTATCAGACCATCAACCAGGGGTTGACGTTCGGCCACTTTCTCGTCTACCCCTCGGTGTCGTTCGAGTACACGCAGGACAGCAACATTTTCTTCACCAGCGCCGACGAGCCCTCGACCCGGCCCACCTCCTCGGGCATCGCGGTCGTGAGACCGCGCATCCTCGTGGATCTGCCCCTGCGTGACAACCGGATCCGGTGGGCCTACTCGCCCTTCTATCGCGACTACACGAGCCAGAACTTCACGGGCTCCAATCGACTGAACCATCTGTTCGACCTGGAGGGCCGCTTCCTGCAGCACCGGGCGATCACGCTGGGGCTGCGCGACCATTTCGTGCGCGGCACCATCTCGCTGCAGGAGCAGACCGCCGGCAACGGCCTGTCGTTCGGCCTGGGCCGCTATTCGGCGCACAACCCCGCTCTGGAGATCGGGGTGAATCTGGGGGCCCGCCAGGGGATCTCGCTCCTCCCCAGCTACTCCCGCTCCAGCTTCTCGGGAATCAGCAACAGCATCCAGTACACCTACACGGCGCGGAAGATCGAGGGCCGCTACAACTACAGGCTGAGCGAGACGGCGACCCTCTACGGCTACTCCAACCTCGACTCGGACACGCAGGTCCAGGGGGGCATCCAAAACCTTAGGATCCGCTCCCGCTCGTCCGGCCTCGGGCTCACCCGGACCGTCAACGAGGCGGTCGTCACCCAGGTGTCGGCCGGCTATCAGACGATGCACTTCGAGGGAGGGATGGGACGGGATTTTTCGGGGCCCGTGGTCGAGGCCGGCGCAAGCTGGCTGGTGAGCGACGCCACCCGGGTCGAGTTCGGGATCGTCAGGCGCCCGTACTCCTCCGTGTACGCCGACAACAATTACTATATCGACAACGAGGTCCGGGGCCGGCTCACGTTCCAGATCGGCGCCAGCACGTACGCGGACGTGGGCGCCACGGCGCTGCGCAACGTCTATGCTCCGCAATCAGGTCCGCGTCGCGAGGACCGGGTGATCCGGCTGGAGATCGGGGTGGGGCACCAGTTCCTGCGCACTCTGCGGGGCTATATCGGTGCGACCTCCGAGAACCGAGGATCCAACGTCGAGCAGGTGATCGGAGGCGTGGACGTGGACCCCTTTCACATTCGTGTGAACCGCCTCCTGTTCCGGCTGGAGGCGGGATGGATGTGAGTCTCACGATTCCGATGGGATTGTCCGTGCCCGCGACCGCCGGCCCCTCGTCGCCAGAAAGAGAAGCGACGCCAGGAGGATGACGGCGACGGCGACCCTCCACTCCTGCCGCGTGATGCTCGTGAGCAGCCACAGGATGGCCGCGCAGGCCACGAACGGTATCAGCCCCGAGCCGGGCAGCCGGAGCGGCCGTCCGCCCGCCTGGACGCCGCGACGCGCGAGCTCACGGGCGGCCAGGCAGCAGGTGCCGTACAGGATGAGCGTCACCAGGTTCGCCAGGATGGCCAGCTTCTCGAACCCATTCGTGATCGCCAGCGCGCACACCAGGGCGCTCTGGAGGACGATCGCCACATAGGGCGTGCGAAAGCGGGGATGGACCGCGGCGACCCGGCGGGGCAGAAAGCCGTCGCGCGCGAAGGCGAAGAGCGCGCGAGGGACGGCCAGCGTCATGCCGCTGACGTAGCCGAACATCGACACCGTGGCGCTCACCAGCAGCAGGGTCCGTCCCCAGGGCCCGAACACCCTCGCGGCGGCTTCCGCCAGCGGTGCCCGGTGAGACCCCAGGTCGCCACCGAGGATCCCCTGAGCGACCGTCTGGAGCGCGAGGTAGAGCAGGGTGATCGCCAGCATGGCGATGAGAATCGCGCGCGGCACCGTCTTCCTGACTTCTTTGATCTCACCGCTCGGCACCAGAGCGCTCTCGACGCCGCTGAAGGCGAAGATGAGGAGGATCGAGGTGCGGGCGACGGCGCCCGGGGTGGGGCTCTGCGTCCAGGCGAGGTTCAGCGGCCGGACGACGAGGGATCCGGCGGCGATGAGAAAGACCAGCGGCAGGAGCTTCGCCACCGTCGCAACGGCGTTCAGCAGGACTCCCTGACGCACGCCGAGGACATTGACGCCGCCCAGAACGACGAAGACCGCGGCCAGGATCAGGGCGCGCGCCGCAGGCCCGTCGAGGCGCGGGGCCAGCGCGCCGATCGAGTCCGCGAAGATGGTCGAGACCGCGGCGACCGCCAGCGTGCCGAGGATCCAGACGAGAACACCGGCCAGGAATCCCACGAAGGGCCCGAACGCGACCTCGACGTAGGCATAAGGACCGCCCGTCATGTCGACGCGGCTGCCGGCCTCCGCGAAGCAGAGCGCGATCAAGCCCATGACCGCGGCGCAGACGACATAGGCGATCGGCGCACCCGCTCCCAGCGATGTGGCGACGCTGGCCGGAAGACGAAAGATGCCGCCGCCGACGGTGACGTTGATGATGCTGGCGGCCAGCCCCCAGGCACCGACGGCCCGGAGGAGCGAGCCCTCCCTGGCTGGAGCGGTCACCGCGAGGTCATGCCTCAGGCCGATTGGCCGTCGGGAACGGCGGCTGCGAGCCCCGCCGGGGCGAACACGAGCCTGCGCCGGAACTCGCGTTGCACCAGCAGCAGGATCAGCACCGCCTGGATCGCCACCGAGGCGACCGACAGGTGCC
>DAISWT010000044.1:0-12318 GCA_036826235.1 Acidobacteriota bacterium
TTCCAGGCGCTGGCCGGCTGGGTGCGCGGCGGGCCCGCCATCGCCACCGTTCTGGTGTGTGCCTTCTTCACCTCGTTCACCGGTGCCTCGGGCGTCACCATCCTGGCGCTCGGCGGGCTGCTGATGCCGGTGCTCCTGGCGGCGCGTTACACCGAGAAGCACTCGCTCGGAATCCTGACGGCCGGGGGGTCTCTGGGATTGCTCTTTCCGCCGAGCCTGCCGGTCATCCTTTACGGCATCGTGGCGCACACGCCGATCGACCGGATGTTCCTCGGGGGGTTCCTCCCGGGGATGCTGATGCTGGCCCTGTCCTGCTGGTGGGGGAGCCGCCAGGCGGTCGCGTCCGACGCCGCCGCGCGCCGGTTCGATCCGAAGGAAGCCTGGGCGGCGATCCGGGAGGCCAAGTGGGAGCTCCTCCTGCCGATCGTCGTGCTCGCCGGCCTGTACGGCGGCTTCGCCACGCTCGTCGAGGCCGCCGCCCTGACGGCGCTGTACGCCTTCGTGGTCGAGACGTACGTCTACCGCGACCTGAAGCTCGGGAGCGACGTCCCCCACACGATGACCGAGTGCGGCATCCTGGTGGGCGGCGTCCTGCTGATCCTCGGCGTGGCGCTGGGCTTCACGTCGTATCTGATCGACGCCGAGGTGCCGGCGCACGCTGTGACCTGGGTGAAGGGGGCGATCGAATCGCCCCTGGTGTTCCTGTTCCTGCTGAACGTCTTCCTGCTGATCGTCGGCTGTCTCATGGACATTTTCTCGGCGATCGTCGTCGTGGTGCCGCTGATCGTCCCGATGGGCGAGGCGTTCGGCATCAACCCGGTCCACCTCGGCATCATCTTCCTGGCCAACATGGAGCTCGGCTACCTGACCCCGCCGGTCGGCATGAACTTGTTCCTGTCGTCGTATCGTTTCAACAAGCCGCTGATGGAGGTCTATCGCGCGGTCGTGCCGATGCTCCTCGTCCTGCTGTTCGCCGTCCTGGTGATCACCTACGTCCCCGCCCTGACGACCGTCCTGCCGGAATGGCTCGGCCGCTGAGGTGAGCGCCGGAGCCTAGGCGCCGCGCTTGCCCTTGGTCGTCCCGGTCATCTCGGGCTTGTGGCCGCGGGTAATTTGGCGGGGTGCGGCGCCGGGCGCGGGCGCGCCCTGAGCGTGCGGCCCGCCGTCGTCGAAAATCTCGATGGTGGCGTTCTTGAGGAGCGCCTGCACGGACTTCTGCTCCAGGGCGGCGTCGGGGATCTGGCCCGATTTGCCGGGGCCGAGATGCAGGACCTTCCCGCCGGCGAAGGTGATCCTGAGCGGCCGGTAGGTCTTGTTGAGGATCGTCTTCACGAATCGGGTCCCTCCGGTTCCCGACGCGCTGCGGGCGGCGCGGCGTGGCGCCGGTCATTATCGCAGAAGGTCCCGCGGCGTCCCAGGGAAATCGCCCTCCGGGAAGCGGGCGCGCGGGCGGGTGATTAGGCCCGCGGCCTGCGGTGTCTGCGGGCCGGCGCCGCGGGGCCGGCGTCACCGACGTCGGCCCGGCGTCGGGGACTCCTCCCCGATTGCCCTGCGATGGACGCGGACGGCGGGAGGGCCCGCGCCGTCCGGATCAGCCTGCGAAATTCCTCGGGGGGCAGGGTGTTCACGATGTCCCGGGCCTCGCACCAGCCGCGACGCGCCTGGTCGACGCCGAACCGCATGAGGTCGAGATCGGCCACGCGGTGCGCGTCGGTGTCGATGACGAAGCGCGCCCCCGCCTCCTTGGCCATCTTGACGTGCACGTCGTTCAGATCGAGACGCTCCGGCTGAGCGTTGATCTCGAGAAACACGCCGAGGTCGCGCGCCGCCCGTGCGACCAGCGTCATATCGATGGCGCACGGCTCGCGGCGGCCCAGGATCCGCCCGGTCGGGTGAGCCAGGATCCGGACGCGCGGGTGACGCATGGCCCGGATCACGCGCTCGGTCATCTCCGCTTCGGGCATCTCGAGCTTGGAGTGCACTCCGACCATCACGAGGGCCAGGGTCTCGAGCGTCGCTTCGTCCAGATCGAGCCGGCCATCGGGAAGGATGTCGACCTCGGCGCTCCTGAAGACCGCGATCGACCTGTCCCGCCGTGTGATCTCCTCGATGGAACGCGCCTGTCTCCGGAATCCGTCCTCCTCCATCCCTCCGGCGATCCGGAGCGATTTCGTATGGTCCGTGATGGCCATGTACCCGTAGCCGCGCTCCCTGCAGGCCCGCACCATCTCCCCGAGTGTGTTCGCTCCGTCGGTGGCGTCCGTGTGGATCTGCAGATCGCCGCGGATCTGCCCGAGATCGACGAGCCCCGGCAGTCGTCCGCCACGGGCGGCTTCGATCTCGCCGCCATCCTCGCGCAGCTCGGGCGGCACCCACGACAACCCGACGGCGCGATACACGTCCTCCTCCGCGCCGCCGCCGATCCGACGACTGCCGCGGAACACGCCGTACTCGTTGATCTTCAGACCGCGCCGGACGCCGAGAGCGCGCACCGCGATGGTGTGCGCCTTCGAGCCGGTGAAGTAGTGGAGCGCCGCGCCGTAGGAGACCCGCGGCACGACCCGGAGGTCGACCTGGAGCCCGTTGCGAAGAACGATGGCGCAGCGGGTCTCGCCGCGCGCCAGGATCTGCCGGACCTCGGCGTAGGAGACGAACCGCTCGGCGACTACGGCGCCGTTCCCGGAGGCGACCAGGACGTCGAGGTCGCCGACCGTTTCGCGGCGTCTGCGCAGGCTCCCGGCCATCTCGATCGCCTCGACCCCCGGGGCCCCCTTCAGATGCGCCACCACCCGGGTGGCATGGACCTCGGCCTCGTCCAGGCGGAACCGTCCCGCGCGGGCGCGCTGGTCCGCGATCCCCTGCCGGATGCGCGCCACGAGCGTCTCTCCCATTCCGCGCAGACCGAGCAGCCGGCCGGAGCGCGCGGCCTCCTCCAGCTCGTCGAGGGTCTTGATGCCGAGCTCCTGGTAGAACCGGCGGGCCCTCTTCGGTCCGACGCCGCGGACGCGCATCAGCTCGAGCAGACTCGCGGGGATCCGGTCGGTCAGCTCCCGCCGCAGCGCGAGATCGCCCGTCTTCAGGATCTCGATGATTCTTCCGGCGAGGTCCCGGCCGATCCCGGGCAGTCGATCGAGCCCGCGCCCGTCCTCACCAGCGAGCCGGGCGACCGGGTCGCCGAGAGTCCGCAGGGTGCGGGCCGCGTTGCGGTAAGCGCGCACGCGGAACGGGTTTTCGTCCACGATCTCGAGACGATCCGCCACCTCGTCGAGGATGCGCGCCACCTCGGTGTTGTCCATGACCTCTGCCCCGGTGACGGCGGACCCGGCGCCCGGGAGGGGGACCGCGCGCCCTGCCGCGCGGCGCGTGTCGCCTGATCGGGGCGCGGACGGGAACGCTCAGCGCCGGCGCGCGGCGGCGGGGTGGCGCGGCGGGGCGGATGCGGCTCGTTCCGCGGCGGGTGCCAGACGGCGGCAGGCGCGCTCGAAGCGCTCGGTGAGCGCGCGGCGGGGCCCGTCCGGTGCGTAGCCGATCTTCTGCCAGGCCGCGCGCGCCTTCTGAGCCTCCTCCGCCGCGGCGCGCTGCTTCGCCTCCTCGGCCACCTTGCCGCCGATGGTGTTGGAAGCGAGCGCCTCGCGCCACATCGTCGCGAGCCGCGTGGCGGGCGACAGAGCGTCGGCGGCGGCCGTCGCCCCCCCGGGGAGCAGGCGCTCGACGCGGGCGCACAGCTCCTCCATTTTCCGGAGGTTCGCGCCGGCATCGAAGGAGGAGCCCCGCAGGTTCTCCGGGTGATCGGCGATCAGGGTGTCGAGGGCGCGGTGGAAGCGCTCGTCCAGGACGCGCGCCGGCTCGCCCGCGAGCGGAGGACTCGTCTCCCAGCGGCTCCAGACCGACTCGAGCCGACTGGTCAGATCCTCCGGCGCGCACGCGATCAGGGCCTCGAGGTCGGCACAGATCGCCGCGCGCGCCGCGACGTTTCTCTCCAGGTCGATCTGGTCGCGGCGCTTGTAGCGCTCGAAGAACCGGTCTGCGGCCGAGCGGAAGCGCTGCCAGACGGCTTCGGAGCGGTTCGGGCGGACCGAGCCGATGGCCTTCCATTCCACCTGAAGCCGCTTGATCTCCGCGGCCGCCTGCTTCCAGTCGATCGAGTCGGCCAGGGACTCGGCGCGGGCGCAGAGCGTCTCCTTGGTCTCGAGGTTCTTCGCCCACTCGTCCTTGCGCCGCGCGCGGTCCAGGTCGCGGCGGGTGAAGAAGCCGTCGCAGGCCTTGCGGAAGCGCTCCCAGACCGCCTTCTCCCGACCGCGGGCCGCCGGGCCGATCGTCTTCCATTCCGCCTGCAAGGACTTGATCGCCTCGGCGGTCCGCACCCAGTCGCCGGAGGCCGCCAGCGCCTCGGCCTTTTCGCACAGGGCGATTTTCCTGTCGGTGTGCTCGGCCCAAAGCGCCTCCTGACGGGAGCGCACCTCGTCGACCGCGGTCTTGAACCGCACCCAGAGGGCCTGCGCCCTGTCGGGCTCGGCGACGCTGGCGGTCTTCCAGCGCTCCAGGAGATCGGGAATGCGGCCGGCGGCCTCCTCCGGGTCGGCGATCTCCCGCAGCGCCTCGGCCCGGACGCAGAGCTCCTCCTGGACGTTGGTGTTGGCCCAGCGCATCCAGCCCTCGGCATCGCGCAGCTCCTGCACCCTGGGCGCGAGCGCGGCGCGGGCGGTCTTCAGCCGCTCGAGCAGCGTCTCGCGGTCGCGCCGGGAGGGCAGGGACGGCATGGAGTCGAGAGCCGCGCGCAGGTCGCGCAGCACCGGATCCGCTTTCTTGAGCGACAGGGTCCCGGCGCGCAGGAGCCGCTCGCCGCGCTCGCACAGCTTCACGAGACGTGCGAGGTTGTCGCGCTCCTGCCGCTGGGTGTCAGCCCTGTTCTGCGCCCGCTCCGCCCTGGCCGCCTCCTCGGTCGCCCGGCGCTCCGCCTCCGCCAGCTCCCGCTGCCAGGTCTCGTAGCGACACTGACAGGCCTTGCGCGCCTCGTCGAAACGCGGGCCGAGGACGCGCGCCTCGGCCAGCGCCTCGCCCTCGACCGGGTCGGACGGACGGATGTCGTCCGGTGGATCGAGACGGTTCCACTCCCAGCAGGCGTCCTCGATCACCCGCGGGGCGTCCTCGCCGCGCGCGCCCTCGAGGGATTCGATGAGGCGCAGGCGGGGCGTGACGTGCCGGTCGCGGTGGGTGCGCAGGAGATCCTCCCGCCGCTGTCGTTCCTGGCGTTCGGCCAGGTTGCGGCGCAGGCGCTCGCGCGCCGTCCGGATGGCCTCCTGAAACCGCTCATCGAGATCGTCGTCGACGTTCGGCACCAGGTCGGTCCAGGCGTCCTGCCCCGCGGCGATTCCCGCGGCGAGCGGCTCGCAGTCGGAGGAGCGCCCCAGAGCCTCGGCCCTCTCGCACAGGTGGAGCTGCGATCGCCGGTCGGTCTTCGGGCGCACGCTTCCGCCCTCGGCCGCGAGCTTCTGATCGTGCAGGAGGGCACGGGCCCGCCGGACCGCGGCGCGGCTCTTGCCGTGCTCGGCGATCTCGCTCAGGAGGACGCCGCCCGCGGCGCCGCGCTGCGGAGCGGCGGCCGCCCGGACGACGGCGAACCGGTCCGAACCGGTCAGGTGCTCGAGCGCCGAGAGCGCCGCGTCGTCATGGCTTCCCCTGAGGGCGACCGCCGTGAGCTCGTCGCGGATGACGTGCGTCCCGGCCGCGGTCTCCACCAGCCGGGCGAGAGCGTCGAGACGGGCGGCGGCGTGGCGGCCGTGCCGCGCGACGCTGCCGAGCGCCTTCGCGTCGGTGATCCGCCGGAGCGCCGCGGCGCTGACCGACTCGTGTAGCGCGGATCGTGCGACCTGCAGCAGGATCCTGGGGTCGTCGAGCGCCACCAGAGCCTGCAGGCCCGCGGTTTCATCAGGGCCCTCGAGCGCCATCGCCAGGAGCACCCCGGCGGCCTCCTCTCTCACCTGGGGGTCGGGGTCGTCCCGCGCCAGCCCGGCGATGACGGCCGCGTCAGCGAGATGGCGGATGGCGGCGCGCCGAATCTTCGGGTCCTGGTCCTTCCAGCCGGGGTGCGGGCGGAGGCGCTCGAGAAGTCCCATGGGGTCATGCTCCGGTAGGGGGGAATTGTACGCGCAAGCGGGCGGGAGGCAACCACGAATGAGCCGCCCGCCCCACGCCGCCCTTTACGGACGGTGGTCTATTTCCTGCTGTAGGTTCCCATCCACGCCGCCTGCGCCAGGATGTGGCCCTGCATCGCCCTTTCGAGGTCCCTCCTGGTCGTTGACGACGGCAGGTCCAGCATCGCGTCGAGCGCGTACAGCCTGAAATAGTAGCGGTGCGTGCCGGAAGGGGGACAGGGGCCGCCGTAGCCGATCCGCCCGAAGTCGGTGGTCCCCTGTCTGGCGCCGTTCGGCAGGATGTCCTTCCTGGGGACGTTCTCTTCGAGCGCCCCGATGCTGGCCGGGAGGTTCCACAGGACCCAGTGGACCCAGGTCCCTGCCGGCGCGTCCGGATCGTCCGCGATCAGGGCGAAGCTTTTCGTCCCGGCGACTGCGCCCGACCAGGAGAGGGGCGGGGAGACGTCCTGCCCGTCGCAGGTGTATCTGGCGGGGATCGGCCCGCCCTGGGGGAATGCCTGGCTCTTGATCTCCATGCGAACACCTCCTGCGACCAGAAGCGCGAGAAGGGGGACGACGAGTGCGACCGATCGGATCATCGCTTCTAGGTTAGATTACCGGCGTGCAGGCGCGCAAGCTGATCTGGGTGGTCGTCTACGCGGTGGCGATGGCCTACGTCGAAGCGGCGGCCGTCGTCTACCTGCGGCGGATTTACGGCATCAGCGATCTGCTGCGCGACATCGCCCCCTACGACCCGAGGATCGCGGCCATCGAGCTGGGGCGCGAGGCGGCCACGCTCGTGATGATCCTGGCCGTCGGCCTGGCGGCCGGGCGCTCGCTCCAGGCCCGGCTCGGCTTCGCCTGCGTCGTCTTCGGAACGTGGGACATCGTCTATTACGTCTGGCTGCGCCTCATGGTCGGCTGGCCGGATTCGCTGCTGGCGTCGGACCTCCTGTTCCTGATCCCGCTGCCGTGGTGGGGACCGGTCCTCTCCCCTGCTCTCGTCGCCCTCCTGTCGGTCGTGGGCGGTCTGCTCGCCGTGGTTCACGACAGGGGACGTGCGATGCGGCCGGACGCGGCGGCGTGGTCGGCGCTGCTGGCGGGCAGCCTGGCGATCCTCGACGCCTTCATGGCCGACGCGTTGCGCGTCCTGCCCGCCAGCGCCGAGACGCTCGGGCGGCTGCGGCCGACTCCCTTCAACTGGCCGGTATTCCTGGCCGGCTACCTCGCGATGATCTGGGGGGTCCGGCGCGCCGACCGCTCCGCCACCCGATCTCCGTCCTGAGGCCTGGCGGGTTTCCTAGCTGTCTCCGTTCGTCCGGGTCGACCGGCGGATCGGCATCCGGCGCGGCTCGGCGTGGATGTCGATGATCGTATCGAAGCAGCCCGCTCCGACGATCGACACGCGCACGTCGATGCGCGGGAAGCTGCCGCCGCCGGGCGCGAGCCCGCTGTCGAAGTGGGTCGGAGCGCTCTTGTCCACGCTCAGCATCAGGTTCATCCGCTGTTCGAGCGCGAACTCACCCCCGTAGACGTATTCGCCGAAACCGCGCACCGGAATACTGCTGGATGACAGACCCGCCGTGGACGAATCGAACGCGCGCCAGCGCACGTTGATCACCGCGTAGTTGTTCCACAGGGGCGTGGACACCAGGGGCACGAGCGCGAACGTGCCCGCGATCGGCAGCTTCGGGCCGGCGGCGCAGGCGCAGGCCCCGAAGCAGCCGCGCTGGAAGGTGCTTCCGGCGACCAGGCGGTACGGTCGGATCTGATCCGGGGGCACCGGCGAGGCGCTGACGCGAAAGACCGTGTCGAAACAGGTCTGCTTGTTGACCGAGATCGTCAGGTCGATGTCGGGAAAGGGAGCGGTCGCTCCCGTCAGACCGCTGTCGAAGTGCTGCACCGCGCCGTCGCCCACCTGCAGGTCGAGCGCCAGCTCCTGCTGCAGGGCGAACTCGCCGCCCACCTTGTACGTGCCGGACCCCGTGACGAAGGTGTCCGTGCCATTGAGCGACACGATCCAGTTGACCTCGGTCACGGCGTAGGTGGTGAACAGCCCGTCGAACCCGGCCGGCGTCAGGATAAACGTTCCCGTGACCCCCGAGCTGATCATCACGGGGCACATGCAGGGAGCGAAGCATCCCTGCTGATAGTCGCTGTCCTTGCTGAGGCGGTAGACCGCCTGGGTGGTGGTGGCGGTCTGGGCGCCGGCCGTTCCGGTCCCGGCCGCCAGCGTCGCGCCGGCGATCAACAGCAGCAGTGCCGCGCGCACAGACCATGCCTGCCGGGCGCCCGAGCATGTCGGTATTCTCATCGGTTCCTCCCGGTGGCCGACACGTCAAGGCCACCTTTCCTGTTGAGACGCTTCTACGGCCATCAGGGTTGAGCTGCCTCCGCCCTAGTCGTCCGCGACCTCAAGCGAGATCCTGAGCTCGAGGTCGGCCTGTCCGCTGACGCGATCGAGCGGCAGATAAAGGTTCGCGCCTCCCCGGGCATTCTTGTTCTCCTCGGCATCGATCCTCGGGATCACGGTCGAGCCGAGGGACGATTCGCCGGCCACCACCGAGAGGGTGACACTGGCCCTCTTGTCGTGGCCGGACCGGGTGTAGGTCGTCGCCTTGAACGTGACGAGCAGCTCGCCTTCGCGCGTCTTCTGCGCCTTCGAGCGCAGGTCGACGATGGCGACGTTGTTGCAGAAGTTGTCCTTCAGATCGGTGACACTGACCCAGGTGTTCCACCGGGCCGGCCGGGCGGCCTCGAACGGGACGGTCATGGTCCGCGGCGCGCAGAAGTCGTCTGCGGCCACCGGTGCCTGGTCGCCCGCCCGGGCCGGTGACGCCAGGACCGACAGGAGGGCCGCCTGCAGCAGGACGCGCGTCCTGGGTGCGCGCATATTCCACCTCTCTACGTCACGCAGACAGTATGGCGTCATGATACTCCCAAATACGGGCCGATTGATCCGCCGAACGCCAGCGGCTAGACTTCCTGGACCATGGAGCAGAGCGAGCCCGCAGGTCGCTCGGACGTCCCGGTCGCGCTGGTGGTCCTGTTCGACATCGACGGCACGCTCCTGACCACCGCCGGGGCGGCACGCGAGGCCTTCACCCGCGCCCTCAGCGAGGCCGCCGGCCGGTCGATCCAGCCGGACGGCTACTCGTTCTCCGGCCGCACCGACCCGCAGATCGCGCGCGATATCCTGTCGAGCCACGGTGTCGGCGGGGCCGCGCTGGAGCAGGCGATCCCCAAGACGATCCGTCTCTATCTGCGCTATTTCGCCGCGAACCCGGGCCTGGAAAAGGCGCGCCTCCTGCCGGGGGTGCGGGACCTTCTCGGCGCGCTGGCCTCCCGCCCGGGTGTGCGCACCGCGCTCCTCACCGGGAACGTCGAACCGGGCGCGAGACTCAAGCTCGGGCAGTTCGGGATCACCGGCTACTTCGATTTCTCCTTGAGCTGCTTCGGCAGCGATGACTCCGACCGCTACCGCCTGCCGGCCATCGCCCTGGAGCGCGCGCGACGGGCCCTCGGACGGACCTTCGGCGGGAGGCAGCTCGTCCTGGTGGGCGACAGCGAGCACGACGTGCTGTGTGGCCGTTCGGTCGGGGCGCGCTCGGTCGCCGTGTGCACCGGCTGGACGCCGGTCACGGTCCTGCGCGCTCTCAGGCCACACGCCCTCCTGCCGGACTTCTCCGACACGACCCGGGCGCTCGAGGCGATCCTCGCCCAGCGGGGCGCGTGACGCGCAAGCGGGCCCGCTCCCCCATCCGCCTCGATTGGACCCCCATCGATCTGAAGCTCCGGCACGCCTGGACGATCGCGCGCGGCACGAGCGTGGTGAAGCGCAACGTCCTGACGCGCATCGTCCACGGCGGGATCGAGGGTCTCGGCGAGGCGGCTCCGAACGCCCGCTACGGGGAGGACGCCGCCACGGTCCGGAGGTCGCTCGAGCGTCTCGCGCCGCTCCTGGGCGACGACCCGACCCGCCCGGAGGAGATCGCCGTCCGCCTCGAGGCGGAGCTGCCGGACCGCCGCGCCGCCCGAGCCTCGATCGACATCGCCCTCTATGACTGGATCGGCAAGCAGCAGGGTGTGCCGCTCCACCGCCTGTTCGGGGCCGACCCGGCGCGGGCCCCCCTGACGTCGATGTCGATCGGCATCGACGACATCCCGGTGATGCAGGAGAAGATCCGGGAGGCCGCCGGCTTCAAGATTCTCAAGATCAAGGTCGGGCTCGACAACGACCGGAAGATCCTCGAGGGGATCCGCAGGGTGACCGACGTCCCGTTGTACGTGGACGCGAACGAAGGCTGGAAGGACCCGCGGTCGGCGGTCGAGACGATCCGGTGGATGCAGGGGATGGGCGTCGTCCTGGTCGAGCAGCCGCTGCCGGCGGCGGACCTGGACGGCGTCAGGTTCATCCGCGACCGGGTCGACCTGCCGATCATCGCCGACGAAGCGGCGCTGACGGTGGACGACATCGCGCCCCTCGCCCGGGCGTTCGACGGCATCAACGTCAAGCTGCAGAAATCGGGTGGCCTGCTCATGGCCCGGCGGATGATCGAGCGGGCGCGCTCGCTGGGCTTGAAGGTCCTGCTCGGTTGCATGATCGAGACCTCGCTCGGCATCACCGCCGCCGCCCACCTGTCGCCGCTCGCCGACTTCGCGGACCTCGACGGTCATCTTCTCATCGAAGACGATCCGTTCCGGGGCGTCCTAATCCGTGAAGGGCGTCTGGTCCTCCCCGACGGCCCCGGGCTGGGAATCCTGGGGACCTGGTAAGCCGGAAGCGGCGCACCGGATCACCGAGGTTCGAAAAAACCGATTGCCGCTAAACCTTTTCTGGCGTACAAGGCTCCCATGCACAGGGGTCTGCGGCTCGCGCCGGCGGGCCCCGCTGCAGCGGGTCAACAGGAGGGCACGCCATGAAACGGCCGTGGACCGCCTTGTCTCTCGACCTCATCGGCCCCATCGCCACGGTCCTCGCCCTGCTGTCGCCGGCAATGGCAGCGGGCCCGCTGCTCGCCGCCCCGCCGGGGGAGGTGACCGGCGATCGGATGGACCAGTCGTCGACCCTCACGTGGAACGCGACGGCGGGGGCCGACGCTTACAACGTCTATCGCGGCGACCTCGCCTGGCTCCGGACGCATTCGGGCGCCCTGTGCCATGGCATCCAGGTGGCCGCCGCCTCGTTTGCGAGCCCGGCCCATCCGGACGCCGGTAAGGGGTTCTTCTATCTGGTGACGGCGGAGTCGGCCGCGAATGGAGAGGGGACCGCCGGGTTCGACTCGAGCGGCGGCCCGCGCGTGCTCCGGGGTTCGTGCGACACCGTCATGCGGAACCACGCGCTCGATCGGCTGGGGTACGGCTGGAACGAGGAGACGCGCGACCGGTTCGGGATACTCGGCCTTGGTGGCTACCTGAACGAGCAGCTGAACCCCGCGTCGATCGACGAATCGACCAACACCGATCTCAACGCGCGCCTGGCGACGCTGGTGCCCCCCGACACCATCCAGGAGCTGCAGGCGCTCGATCTGGTGAACGCGGTGTACGCCAGGCGGCAACTCGAGCAGCAGGCGACGCTGTTCTGGGACAACCATTTCAACACCAACTACCAGGAGAGCTTCGATTTCTTCTCCTTCTACCAGACGATGTTCCCGACCACACGCCTCTACGAGTCGGCGAAGTTCCATTATGATCTGCAAAACGCGTTCAGGAACCTGGCGTTCAACGGGACCTTCCGGGACATCGTCGAGGCCAGCTCCCTGAGCCCGGCGATGATCGTCTTTCTCGACACCGACAGCAACGTGAAGAGCGCGCCGAACGAGAACTTCGCGCGCGAGCTGATGGAGCTGCACACCATGGGCGTGGATGGCGGCTACACCCAGCAGGACGTGGTGGCGCTGGCGCGCGTCTTCACCGGCTGGAACGTGTGCAAGAAAGCCGACGCCGACGCGAACGACCCGCTCGCGGCGTGCATTCCCCAGAACACCTACGGCACCTCGAGCGAGCCGCCGGGGCAGTGGGTGCGCAACTTCCGGATCAACCAGCACGACACCGGCCAGAAGGTGCTGTTCGCGGGCACGGCGTACCAGAAGATCATTCCGGACACGTCCGCGAACCCCGCGAACGGCGTCAACGACGCCGACCTGGCGCTCGACGCCATCGTGGCCCACCCCTCGACGGCGAA